>CAMNAY010000095.1 GCA_946531975.1 uncultured Ruminococcus sp.
GTTTATTCTGATATCGGAATGATCTCGTCGCTTTGTATGCTGCTTTCCAGAGGCGCATTGATTTCTATGGCAGTCGTCATTACGGTTCTTCCCTCGATGCTTTTAGTATTTGATAAAATTATCTGCAAGACCAGCGCGGGCTTCAGTCCGAGGGCGGAGATGCCCAAGAAGCAGAAGCTGATTCCCGCAGCGACCCATTGATGATAAGGAGTGTGTATCATGAAAAACATGCAGAAATATAAGAAATACCTTGCAAGTGTACTTGCAATTCTGGTGACTGCCGGATTGACCGGCACCTTTGCTTATGCGAAGGGCAGCAGCGCCGAGCCGCAGCAGACCGCGATTGAGACCGAAGCAATGGAGGATACGGCAGAGGCTGTTACGGTCCGGAGTGCCGCAGAACTTGCTGCTGAGAAGGATGAAACAGTTTATGTTGTTGCAAATGCTGACGGTACAGTTGAGAAGATCATTGTCAGCGACTGGCTTCAGAACTGCGGCGGCGCAGAGACACTGGATGACTGTTCTGATCTGAAAGATATCAAAAATGTGAAATCAGATGCAGGCTATCAGATGAAAGAGGACGGTGCGCTTGTCTGGGATACACAGGGAGAAGACCTGTTCTATCAGGGCACGGGAGATCATGAGCTTCCTGTGGATCTGAATGTGACTTACATGCTCGACGGCAAGGAGATTTCCGCAGAGGAGCTTGCCGGAAAGAGCGGCAGAGTGACGATTCGTTACAGCTACAAAAATAAACAGTTCCAGACCGTTGAAATTAACGGAAAAAAAGAAAAGATTTATGTTCCGTTCGGCATGCTGACCGGCGTGATCCTTGATAACGAGCGGTTCAGCAATGTCAGCGTCAATAACGGAAAGCTGATCAATGACGGAAACCGCACGATCGTCGCAGGCTTTGCGCTGCCGGGAATGCAGGAGAATCTCGGAATTGACAAGGAGAAATTTGAGCTTCCCGAAACAGTCGAGATCAGCGCGGATGTGACGAATTTCGAGCTTGGCATGACGGTTTCGATTGCGGCAAACGGACTGTTCGACGGGATTGAGACCGATCATCTGAATGATCTGGATGATCTCACGGACGGCATCGGGCAGATGACAGATGCAATGGAGCAGTTGATGGACGGCAGTTCTCAGCTGTATGACGGACTGGCGACATTGCTTGATAAATCCGGTGAACTGGTCACTGGAATTCATCAGCTGGCTGCCGGTGCTGCGGAACTGCGAAACGGTGCAGACAGCCTTTCTGCCGGTGCAGGAACACTCAAAAACGGCACCGCTGAGCTTGCAAACGGTGCAAATACTCTGAAGGATGGAACAGCATCGCTTGCAGCCGGTGCCGGTGATCTGAATGACGGTACGGAACAGCTTGCAAGCGGTGCAGGAACGCTTAAGGATGGTACCGCACAGCTGGCGGCAGGTTCAGGTGATCTGAAAAACGGCACTGCGCGGCTGGCTGCCGGCAGCACACAGCTTCAGACTGGTGCTGCACAGCTTTCTGAAGGGCTGAATACGCTGACACAGAATAATGATACATTGAATGACGGCGCAAAACAGGTTTTTGATACGCTTCTTTCCACAGCAAATACACAGATCAAGGCATCGGGACTGGAAGTCCCCGCCCTCACGGTTGAGAATTACTCTGATACCCTGACCGGCGTGATTGCATCGCTCGATTCCGATGCTGTTTATCAGACCGCGCTGACGCAGGTCACAGACGGCGTTGAGGCAAAGCGCGGTTACATCACAGAACAGGTCACGGCTGCTGTGCAGGAGCAGGTCGAAGCGCAAGTCTCCGCAGCTGTGCAGCAGCAGGTACAGGCAGCAGTCACACAGCAGGTGAATGCAAACGAAGCCGCAATTCGTGCAGCAGTCATTCAGCAGGCAGCCGGCATGAGCGCCAAGCAGTATGAGCAGGCAGTTGCTGCGGGCATGATTCCCGCTGAGGCACAGCAGGCGATTGAGGCGGCCGTACAGAGCACAATCACGACAACGATTACAACACAGATGCAGAGTGATGCAGTGAAGCAGCAGATTGTAACACTGACAGAGCAGAATACACAGGCGCAGATGCAGAGTGCAGAGGTGCAGGCGCTGATCGCTCAGAATACGGAAGCGCAGGTGCAGAAGGCGATCTCCGATACCATGGCGAGTGAAGAAGTACAGCAGAAGCTTGCAGCAGCGTCCGCCGGTGCGCAGTCGCTGATCGCACTGAAAACGCAGCTTGACAGCTATAACGCGTTTTATATGGGGCTTCAGCAGTACACTGCCGGTGTTGCCGCGGCAGCAGACGGTGCTTCTGAACTGAAGAACGGTGTTGATACACTTCAGGCTGGCGCAGCTCAGGTTGATGCCGGTGCAGCACAGGTTCAGGCCGGTGCTGCACAGCTGGATTCCGGTGCAGGTGATCTGAAAAACGGTATTGATGCAGCACATGCAGGCGCGGGACAGCTCAAAGACGGTGCCGCACAGGTTGACGGCGGTGTTGGATCGCTTCAGTCCGGCGCACAGAAACTCGACAGCGGTGCAGGCGCTCTGCAGTCCGGCGCGCAGCAGCTTGCAGCAGGTGCAGCAACACTTTATAATGGCATTCTTCAGCTCGAAAACGGGACGCCGGCACTGGTAGATGGCGTGACGCAGCTGAAGGACGGTGCGATGCAGCTTTCTGACGGTCTGAAGAAGTTTAACAAAGAGGGAATTCAGAAGCTGGCGGATGCGATTGACGGAGACCTGACCGAAACGCTGGAGCGGTTCCGTGCGACAGTCGATGTCTCCAAGACTTACCGCAGCTATTCGGGCATTGATGATTCTATGAACGGCAAGGTGAAGTTCATCTACCGGACTGAGGAAATCACTGCGAAAAAAGAAAACTGACTTTACCTGATACACACACAAAGCCGGAGCTTCACAGGAGAGATCCCGTGAGGCTCCGGCTTCGTTCTGTTATGGTCACTGTCTGTAATACGTCACGCCGTCAAGGGTCACTTCGATCACATCTGAGGTGTCCATGAAAATCTGTGCAAGCGGCGTCTGCCCGTCGATCTCCTCATATTTGCCGTCCCAGAGCGAATAGGTTGTCATCTGCATGCCGTTGCGGAAAGAATGCTGCGAGCATCCCTGATAAAGCTGCTTTTCCGTGCCGTCACTGTACCGGAGTGTCATCAGAGCTTCATCCGTACCGTCGCCATAGCTGGCGGTTGTACCATACAGCATACCATCCGGCATTTCGTAATCGGAATACTGTGTCAGCATGAAATCAGAGAGCCAAAGCTCGCTTCCGTCCTCCGCGCAGAATTTTCCGCAGGTGACGTTGGGGTCGAGTGAGATCGGGATTTTGATACCGGCGAGCGGGTGCTCCTCTCTGACGGAGGGGTCAAACAGCTCAGTCTCGTAGTAATCCAGATAGATCGTCTGCCCGACGTAATCCTGAATGCCATTGAGCTCCGTTACAAATGCCACTTCATCCATACCGGATTCTTCGAGTGCCTGCTTGGTTGTCATAACTGAGCCGTAACTGATAATCTTCTGGCCGATATCATTTCCGTCAGCATCAAGGAGCCGCCACGGGGCCCAGTTCTGAGCTTTGTTGAATGTCCCGTTGCTCAGGTTCGCGGTCATGACGACCGAGAGATTGATGCCGTCATTGATCACTGCATCGACCGTCACCGAGCCGTTCTCATTGGAATACGAAACCGGCTCGAACGGGATCTGCTCGGTGATCCGCTGCTCTCCGGAGGTACCGAAGTACCGAGTGACCGATTCACGGTGATACATCGCACTTGCATAGGCGGCTGCACCGACTGTCAGGCTGACGGCCGCCGCGACTGCTGCGATCATCACAGGCAGGCGCTTCCTTTTGTGCATTCTGATTGCGGGCTGCTCTGCTTCACTGAGAAAGCGTGCATCCAGTCCGCTCATCCATTCGAGCATTTCCGTGTGTTTCATTCTGCATCCTCCTTTTCTAAAAAGGCTTTCAGTTTCTTGCGAATACGTGAGAGCGTGACCCGTACCTTGACTTCTGAAAGGCACATAGCTGCTGCAATCTCTTTGCAGGGATACAGGTAGAAGTACCGCTTGACAAAGATGATTCGTGCATCGCGTTTCAGTGTGTCGAGGAAGGTCTCAAGCTGTGTCAGAAACAGCCGCTCGTCAAGCTGAGCATCGACGGTCTCGAAATCCGGCACGCAATCCGCAAGTTCATCCAATACAGCCGGAATCTGCCCTCCGCCGTTTCGCTGACTGGAGCGCTGCTTGATTCGGTTCAGCGCACGGTTTCGTGTCAGAACGGAGAGATAGGCGCCGAGCTGTTCCGGCATTTCCGGCGGGATCGCATTCCATGCTGCAAGCAGTGCATCGTTGAGGCATTCCTCTGCATCCTGCGGGCTTCCGAGCATTCGCTCAGCGAGATTGAGACAAGCTGCCCCGTATTTTTCATTTGCCGCAGCGATCGCGCGCTCACTGCGGACGGTGAACAGTCTCAGTATTTCTGTATCCTCCAACGGAACCGCCTCCTTTCATCGCTCTCTGCCTATTATGACAACTTTTCCATGCGGAATGTTACACATTCAAAAAAAGAGCTGCCGCAATTAAGCAGCAGCTCTGATTTTATCGGAATGATTTTCAGCCAAGAACAATCTGAATCTCGTTGACATCGGCAAGTGCATCTGCGGGCAGGAAGTTGCCTTCGATCTTCTTCCCGTTGACAGTCATGTCGCTGACGCCGGACTGAACGTGCTTGGGGTTCTGAATGTCGATGTTGAGTTTTTTGCCGCGGAACGCTTTATGAATCTTAAATCCGTCCCATGCAGAAGGAATCGACGGGTCGATTCGGAGACCGTTCAGCTCAGTGCGCATGCCGCAGATACCCTCGACGCAGCCGACCATAACGGTCGAAGCAGTGCCTGTGAGCCAGTGGACGTGCGATCTGCCTGCAAACGGAGATCGTGTGCTTTCCGTGAACTGACCGTGGACATACGGCTCCATGACACGGATTTCTGCCTTATCGTTCATTGCAGCAGGGGAGCTCTCCATGAAATACTCGAATGCTCTGTCTCCGTGACCCAGCAGGGATTCTGCAAGAATCAGCCAGCCCTGCGACTGCGAGAAAATGCCGCCGTTTTCCTTGGTGTCGGGATTGAAAATGTGCATGAGTGCGCCGTCGAAATAGTGATCGACATAGGGCGGTTCGAGCAGTTTAGCGCCGTAGGGCGTATTGAGAATGCTGTGGACACTCTCCATCGCCTTTTCAGCCTGCTCCTCCGATGCAAAACGCGAAATAACCGACCAGCTCTGCGGATTCAGCCACATATTTGCTTCCGGATCTGCCTTTGCACCGACAATCGTGCCGTCCTCGCGGATGCCGCGGATGAAGCGGTCTTCATCCCAGCATTCGCCGAGAGACTTGGAGAGTGCTGCCTGTGTTTTTTCCAGATACGCGAGATACTCCGTATCATTCTTTGCCTTTGCCATTTCCATCATTTCGCGGATTGCGTAATAAAGCTGGAACGCAACGAAGGTAGACTCTCCCTTTGCGCCGAGACGCAGGCAGTCGTTCCAGTCTGCATGCAGACCAGCCGGCATCTGATGCGCACCGAGTCGCTCCATCGAGAAGTTAATTGCACGCTTCAGGTGATCGTAAACAGTATCCTCACCGCCGTTTGCATAGACAATGACCTCATCAAGAAATGCCTGATTGCCGCTTTCGCCGATGTACTTGACAATCGTCGGGAACAGCCACAGTGCATCGTCTGCGCGGTAGGAAGGATGTCCGGTCTCCTTTACATACTCCGGATCGTCCGGCGTATTCTCATGGCCTGCATTGTGATTGAACTTCACAAGCGGGAGACCGCCGCCGTTATCGACCTGTGCAGAGAGCATAAAGCGAATCTTTTCCAGTGCCATATCCGGATTCAGGTGAATGATGCCCTGAATATCCTGAACGGTGTCGCGGTAGCCGTAGCCGTTTCGCTCACCGCAGTAAATCAGGGATGCAGCACGGCTCCAGATTGAGGTGATGAAACACTGGTATGCATTCCAGACATTGATCATATTGTTGAACTCGTCGGAAGGTGTCTCAACCTCGAAGTGTGAGAGCTGCTCATGCCAGTAATTGCGGAGATCCTCGATCTCCTTGTCGGCAGTGCCGGCAGCTTCATATTTTTTGAGAATCTCAGCAGCTTCCGCAGAATTGCGCTGACCGAACACATAGGTCAGAACCTTGGTCTCACCCGGTGCCAGCTCAATGTCAGACTGCAAAGCACCGCAGGAATTGCTGTTGTAGTTCATGGTGCCGTCGCAGACGCCCTTTTCGACTGCGATCGGATTGGAATAGGTGCGGTACGGACCGATGAAGGCAGACAGGTCTCCGTTCGCGGAGTTGACAGGTGCACCGGCAACACCGAAGAAACGCTCTTTGTGGTTGGAGCCGGATGCATCCTTGCCGCTGTTCTCATTGATATGCTGGATGATGCGGTTTCCGCCCTCAAAACTGGTACGGGAGATAAACAGTGTATACTGCAAATTGACCTGATCCTGCTGATAGTTGCTTTCGTTTGTAAACTCGATGAAGCCGGTCACGGAGAGCTTTCTGGGCTTATCCGAGCAGTTGGTGA
>CAMNAY010000096.1 GCA_946531975.1 uncultured Ruminococcus sp.
GCGAACAGCGCACTGTCGTGGTTGTCGATCACGACGATATCGCCGTTGTCCGGAGTTGCGAGCGTTGTCACAATCAGCAGCTTATCATTATTATACAGGGTAGGCTCCATGGACGAGCCTTCGACCGTGACCGGCTTGAGCAAATAGGTAAAGATCAGCAGAAACACGAAGATCGTGACCACTGCCGCTTCCATGATATCGAGCATATCGCCGAAAATCGAGAACTTTCCGCTTTGCTGTTCCGTACCGGCTTTCAGTTCCTTATCTTCCATCATTCACCCTCTTTTCATGGTAAGGTCCGCAGGGGAGAAAAACAAAAGGGGGACTGCGCCAGTCCCCCTTTCGCTTGTTTGCAATCAACGAACCAGTCCCTTGACCTTTGCCGCTTTTCCGACTCTGCCGCGCAGATAGTAGAGCTTTGCTCTGCGCACAACGCCTTTGCGGACGATCTCGACCTTGTCAACAGCCGGGGAATGAACCGGGAACACACGCTCAATGCCGACGCCGTGTGCGACTCTGCGGACGGTAAAGGTCTCGCTGATGCCGCCGTGCTTCTTTGCAATGATCGTGCCCTCGAAGATCTGGATACGGCTCTTGTCGCCTTCCTGAATGCGGACATGCACCTTTACGGTGTCACCGACATTGATCTCCGGTGCGTTTTCCTTCATGCTGGACTTGCTGATTTGCTCCAGTGCGTTCATTTGAGAATTCCTCCTTGAATTGTTTACGGATGTTCATACATTGCCCGCACGGCAAAGCGCCGTAGTTCGGGGATCCCCTTCAGAATAGAATCAGCGCATGAGGGGACAGACGCAGCGGACCACCCATTTGTCAGAATGTATTGCAGATCACAGAAAACACGCGGTTTTGCGCATCTGCACGGCATCTTGACCTCGCCTGTCAAGTACAGGCGGATATTCAAATGCTGTACTATTATATCATATTTCGCCGCAAAATGCAAGCCCTGTGCCGAAAAAATTTCAGACAGCGCCCGCACGATTTTTGGTGAGAAAACCGGTTTCAAGGAAAAGAGGCTCCCGCGCAGTGCAGGAGCCTCTGAATTGAACAGGAATTATCCGCGGTTTGCGGCGCCTGCCATCAGACCCTCAAGGAGCTTGGGGTACTTGACGGTCAGGGAGCTGCGGTCGATCAGACCGAGGTTTTCAGAGCCGTAGTTGAATGCGTTGTTGTCCCAGAGGACGCAGGGGATGCCGTAGGAATCCGCCTTGGAGACATAGAACTTTGCCCATGCCGCACGGGTATCCTCGTTGTTGCGGTTGGAAGCGCCGAACTCGTCGATGATGACCGGGATGCCCTTGTTGAGGTATGCACCCTTCAGACGCTCAAGCACCTGAATGATGTCGTTGCCGCCGTTGGACTCGCTCCAGTCAGCCGTGCCGTTCTTATCCAATGCGAAGTTATACGGAGTATAAGCGTGTGCCTCAGCGATGATGTGGTCATCGTTCGGCATCACAACGCCTGCGAGCGTTGCAGCGTCAGCATTTGCAGCGTAGGAAGGCATCATGACGAAACGCTTTGCGTTGTTGCCGCCTGCCTTGCGGATTGCGCCCAGTGCTGCCGCGTTGAGCTTGTTGACGCAGTTCATTGCATCCTTGCAGTCAGCGTTGCTGGGGTCGATCCACCACTCATTTCTGTGACCGATCAGACGCGGCTCATTCATGGTCTCGAAGATCAGGTGGTTGTCATAAGCCTCGAAGCGCTCGGAGACCTGCGACCAGACGGAGGTGACGAACTTCTCGGACTGCGTGTAGTGTGCAGAATCCGGATAGAAGTACGGATAGCTTGCCTGATCGTTGTCGTGGTGGATATTCAGGATGACATACATGCCGTCGTCGATTGCATAGTCAACGACCTCCTGCACGCGGTTCATCCAGTCGTCGTTGATCTTATAGGTGCTGTTGTCCATCTTTGCGCCCCACGATACCGGAATACGGACGGTATTGAAGCCGGACTCCTTGACCTTGTCGATCAGCGCCTTGGTGGTAACAGGGTTGCCCCACATGGTCTCATACTGAGACGGAGAGTTCTGGATGTACTTCGGATCCTGTGCATCGAACGAGTTGCCGAGGTTCCAGCCGATCTTGATGTGCTTGACGAACTCTGCTGCGGTTTCATCGCTGGAGGACTGATTGAAGCTGCCGTTCAGCATGCCGCGCTTGAGCAGCGTCAGGTCAGCGGCATTCAGTCTGCCGTTGCGGTCGAGGTCGCCGTTCTGACCGGCTGCGAGGTCGCCCTTTGCAGCGAGGTAGTCAGCGAGTGCGAAGATATCCTTGGAATCGACGGTCTTGTCGTCATTGACGTCGCCCTTGCGGGTCATCATGCCGATCGTGCCGCCGTCGCCGGTCATAAAGCCGATTGCATTCAGCGTCATCCGATCGACTGCCGCGCCGTCCTCGCCCCAGATCTGAACATCGAAGGCGTCGGTGAGCGGTGCCTTGTCCGGAATGGTCACGACGACCGTTGCGTGTGCTTCCGCCTTGGTCATCCAGAGGCCGTCGCCGTACCAGGCGACTTCCTCGCCCTCGTCATTGACAAAAGGCGGACAGCCGTAGCCGATTGCGGGCATTGCCGCCAGACCGGACGATGCATCCATCGACACATCCAGCCAGACTTCCTTGACCGGCTCGTCGGCAGGAATGCCGAAATCGCCGACCTTCAGGCTGATGCCGTTGGTCTTATTTGCGGTATCACGGACGATGCTGAGACCCGGATCATACACCTTATAATAGTTGCAGACCTTGATATCCTTGGCAGTAGCATCCGCAGCGTTGACGGTCGGGACTGCCGAGAGCGGTGCCAGCAGCATCATGGCTGCGGTCACCGTGCCGCTCAGGCGGCGCAGTATTTTTTTAAGCATTTGAATTCCCCTCTCAAATAATGTAATAAAAGTATGCTTACGGTCATAATCGACCAGTTTCATTATATCAAATCCTGAAAAATAATACAATGTGTAATTCTGCTCTTGAATTGTCATTATGTCTCATTTGTCCGCCGGATTCACAATTTGTTCATATACTGTTTACGAAATATGCACGAAAACAGGTGTATAGATTTGTTATACTAAAATATTATAAAGTGACATCCGACGGCAGAGCGCCGTAGAGGGGAGGTGCCCTTTGGCAGAGCCGCAAAATAAACTGGATGTTGTTGCGGATTTCTCCTATGAATCGGAGAATCCTGACTATAACCGCGCATATAAGCAATGGCGCAGGACGAACAAAGCGCCGTATATGTACCGTTACAGCGGCAACCCGAACGAAATTACATATGTAGACGGCAATGCGGTCCCGTCACGCGACGCTGCACTGACAGAGCGCACGGCACTGACGCACTGTGCCACACTGATCGGGCTCGGACTGCTGGCGTATCTGGTCTGCGAGCTGGTCGGCGGCACGCTGCTGGTCGGCATTCTGCGGCTGTGCGGCGCAGAGGTCGGGCTGGATTTCCTGAGCCTTTCCGTGCGCGGCGAACAGTGGGCAGTCACTGCGGTCCGTGTCGGCATCAATGTGATGAAATATCTGCTGCCCGCTGTTTTACTGCTGCGGCTCGGAAAGCTGCCGCGCAGGGCGGCTGTTCCGGTGCGGCTGTGCGGCTTCCCGGAAACGGTCATCGCAGTCGGCGCTGCTGCCGGCATCGCGGGCATCTACACGCTCACCGCACAGGATGCAGGCGTCAACCTTGCACAGGAGATTTTCTCGGTGCCAAGCCGCACGGGCGTCATGGCATACGGGCTGTTCGATGTACTGGCGGTTTCCGCGCTGTCAGAGCTGCTGCTGCGCGGCTCCGTATTGCCGCTGCTGAGACAGTTCGGCGACAGCTTTGCGATCGGCATGACCGCCGCTGCCGGATTCCTGTTTCCGAATTCTCTGCCCGACCGCATCTCCGAGCTGCTGATCGGGCTTGCCTCAGGCTATCTGCTGCTGCGCTCAGGCTCATTCTTAAAATGTGTGCTGCTGCGTGCAATCTGCTCAGCACTCTGTTATGCGCGCATCATCCTGATCTATGCAACCGGAAGATTTCCCGCATGGCAGTATGCCATGCTTCTGCTCAGCTTCGGCGCGATCCTTTGCCTGTTCTATGTACGCCTCCGCAAAGAGCATATCCGGCTGAAAAACCGCGATACGCAGCTCAGCGAAGCCAGAAAATTCATCACGATCACACAATGTGTCACGGTGCTGCCGTGGGCAGGGCTCTCGTTCCTGCTGATGCTGTTTCAGGTGTTCTTCTGACCGCATCACCGATTCACGGAGGAAAGAATGTTTGATGACTTTGAAATGATGCGGGAAGCGATCGCGCTGGCAAAGGAAGCTGCCGCAGACGGTGAGATTCCTGTCGGCGCAGTCGTCTGCGACCGCGAAACCGGCGAGATTCTCGGACGGGGCAGAAACCGCCGGGAAGCCGATCACTCCCCGACCGCGCACGCCGAGATTCTCGCCATCGAGGAAGCCGCAAAAAAACGCGGGTCATGGCGGCTCTCCGGCTGCAATCTCTATGTCACGCTTGAGCCGTGCCCTATGTGCAGCGGCGCAATCATCAATGCGCGGATCGACCGCGTGATCTTCGGCGCCTACGACGAAAAAGCCGGCGCCGTCTGTTCTGTGCAGGAGATGTTCAGCCTGCCCTATAATCACAGACCGCGGGTAACCGGCGGACTTCTGGAGGAGCCATGTGCAGAGCTGCTCCGTTCATTTTTTTCTGAATTGCGGGACAAAACGTAGACGATGCGTTTTATCCTGCTTTATGTTTTTGTGCAGAATGCACAGTGAACTTTCCCGTATCGGAGAATCTGTCCGGAAAAACGTAAAATTTCTTTTTGGCGCTTGCATTTCTGTTTCGGCTGTGTTATAATAGAATTGTATCACTATATGTCACAACAAATCATGCGGTGAGGGGCATGATACTTCGCAACAGAAAGGACTGAGTGCAATATGGCAACCATTCTCGTAACCGGCGGCTGCGGACTGATCGGCTCGCGCGTTACCTCCGGTCTGCTCAAAAAAGGCAATATCGTTATCGCCGCAGACCGCGAAGACAGCGACCACAACGCAGGCAAGGAAAACTACTATTTCCGGCAGGCAGCTCCGAATGAACAGGGAAAATACGGCGATATCTTCGAGGAATTTGAAATTGACTATGTTGTGCATCTCGCGTGCTCCGCTGACAATGACTTCGGGCACATTATCGAGAAACAGCAGATGGACATCAGTGCCGCATGCGATAGGTTTATCTATAAATTTGCGCTCAACAAGGATATCAAAAAATTTATTCTGCTCAGCACCACGCAGGTCTATAAACAGCCCGATTCGCGGGAGCCTGTCCGTGAGGATGACGCCTGCAAGCCCGTCACCAACTACGGCAAGATGAAGCTCGCGTCCGAGGGCGCCTTTGCCGACGACGCAAGACGCTCCAAGACCATGATCTCCTGCGTCATCCGCGTTCCGATGGTCTATACCCTTGACTTCACCGAGAACCTCATGTCCCGCATCACCGACCCCAAGGACAAGACAATCTTTGTGTTCCGGACCGGTGAGTACGGCTATCATATGTGCTGTGTCCACAATATCTCCGATTTCATCATCGGGTTCCTGCGGCAGGCGGATACGACAACGTATACCGGCGTCTACAATGTCGCGGATTCCTCGCTCGTTATGGCATCCGAGATCATCACCTTCATGAAGGAACACCACCGGCTCGGTCCGGTCCTTCAGAAAAGCAGCCTCGGCGGCGGTCTGAAGCTCAAGATCTTCGGCGATCCGGAGCAGAAAACCAACTACCGCTGGCTCGATGTCACCAATATTGACCGGAACTTCATGTACGATATCACAAAGGCATCCCGTATCTGCCCGTTCCGGTGGAATATCAACAACACCAAATAACGCGGTCAAAGCAGACAAGCGGCTGTTCGATGCAATAGCCGCTTGCCTTTCGTTTATCCGTATCAAATTATGACTGTCAGAAAGGATTATCAAACCATGATTCAGCCGATTCTCGATCACAACTTTATCCCCGCGGTATATTTTAACCGCGATTTTCTCAGCAAAGCAACCAGACCTTTCTCGATTGCCGTTGAGCGCGAGGACGGGCTGGTCTACCGCCGCGACACGAAGCTCGGCGAAGACTTCAACGAAAACTGCCGCTATGCAGAGCGCCTCATCAAAACGATCCTCTGGTGCGCGGGCGGCTGGAAGGTCATGCTCTCAGGCGATCACGCGGTCTATGAGTACATCCGCGACGCCTATACCAAGGACGGTCTGCGCGCATTCGACGTAGACTTCTGGAGCACGACCTATGAGCGCCCGTTCGAGGTCGAGGAGCGTGCGATCGAAGACATGCCGGAGAACAAGGCAAGACCGCTGCCGATCGGCAGAAACCTCGGCGGATGCAGAGTCGGCTTCGATGCCGGCGGGTCTGACATGAAGGTCGCGGCAGTCGTCAACGGCGAGACGGTCTGGGCAGAGGAGATCGTCTGGCTGCCGAAGCTCGCGGAGGATATCTCCTATCAC
>CAMNAY010000097.1 GCA_946531975.1 uncultured Ruminococcus sp.
CTGCGCCGTAGGTGTCGATGATCTCCAGCGGGTCGATGCCGTTGCCGAGCGACTTGGACATCTTTCTGCCCTGCGCATCGCGAACCAGACCGTGAATCAGCACATGCTTGAACGGCACCTCGTCCATATTCTCCATACCGGCAACGATCATTCTGGAAACCCAGAAGGTGATGATATCATAGCCCGTGACCAGCGTGTCAGTCGGGTAGAAATACTGAAGGTCATCGGTCTTCTCCGGCCAGCCGAGCGTCGAGAACGGCCACAGTGCGGAGGAGAACCATGTATCCAGCGAATCGGGATCCTGACGCATCGGCTTGCCGCACTTCGGGCAGACTGCATGGTCTTCCTTCGTGACGGTCAGCTCGCCGCAGTCATCGCAGTAAAATGCAGGGATCTGATGACCCCACCAGAGCTGACGGGAGATACACCAGTCGCGGATATCCTCCATCCAGTTGAAATAGAGCTTATCAAAGCGCTCCGGCACGAACTTGATGCGGCCGTCGCGGACGGCTTCGATTGCCGGCTTTGCCAGCTCGTCCATCTTGACGAACCACTGGAGCGAGACACGCGGCTCGACAGTCGTGCCGCAGCGGTAGCAGGTACCGACATTGTGAACGTGCGGCTCGACCTTGACGAGATAGCCGCCCGCTTTCAGATCCTCAAGGATCGCCTTGCGCGCCTCGTATCTGTCCATGCCTGCATACTTCGGATAATCCTCAGTGATCTTTGCATCATCGGTCATGACATTGATGACCTCGAGATTGTGCCGCTGTCCGACCATGAAGTCATTGGGGTCATGCGCCGGGGTGATCTTCACGACGCCGGTACCGAAATCCATATCGACATAGCTGTCCGCGACAACGGGGATCTCTCTGCCGACCAGCGGGAGAATGAGCTTCTTGCCGACCGCATTCTTATAGCGCTCGTCCTTGGGATTGACCGCAACGGCGGTATCGCCCAGCAGTGTTTCCGGACGGGTCGTCGCGAGGAACATATAGCCCGAGCCGTCTGCGAACGGATACCGCAGATGCCAGAAGCTGCCCTCCTGCTCCTCGTAGGTGACCTCCGCGTTGGAGATCGAGGTCAGGCAGTGCGGGCACCAGTTGATGATGCGCTCGCCGCGGTAGATATAGCCCTTCTCATAGTAATTGATGAACACTTCCTTGACTGCCTTCGAGCAGCCCTCGTCCATCGTGAAGCGCTCGCGCTCCCAGTCGCAGGAGGAACCGAGCTTCATGAGCTGCTGGTCGATCCTGCCGGCATACTGCTCCTTCCACGCCCACGCGCGCTTCATGAAGCCCTCTCTGCCGATGTCGTCCTTGGTGATGCCCTCTTTGCGCATTGCCTCGACGATCTTCGCTTCGGTCGCGATTGCGGCGTGGTCCGTACCCGGCAGCCACAAAGTCGAGAAGCCGCTCATGCGCTTCCAGCGGATGAGAATATCCTGCAGGGTCTCATCGAGCGCGTGACCCATGTGCAGCTGACCTGTGACATTTGGGGGCGGGATGACGATGGTGTACGGGACCTTCTTCGGGTCGGCCTCCGCATGGAAGCAGCGCTGGCGCATCCATTCGTGATAGATCCGGTCTTCAAAGCTGCTGGGGTCGTAATTCTTTGCGAGTTCCTTCAAATCAATCAGCTCCTTTTCTGATTTCCTGTCTGTGCAGGATCCGGTACATCGGCGATCGGGCGGAGAAAATAAAAAACGCCCTGAACGCTTCACGTCTGCGTTCAGGGCGAATGCATTGCTTTTCATCCGCGGTACCACCTGAATTCAGCGGCTCTGATCCGGTCAGAAGCGCGCTGCACTCCTTGCTGTCCGGTCACGGCGACAGCTCCCGTCAGACAGTTCTCCCGCATCCAACAATGCCGGGCTTTCCCGTCCGCTGCTCGGAACGCGACCTTCATCTCTCCGGCGCAGGCACTCACACCGACCGTGCCCTCTCTGCTCCGCCTGACAAAAGACTACTCCTCGTTCGTCATCGCATTATCGTACTTATTATATCAGGATTTCCCAGCCTCGTCAAGAGGGCGCCGATTTTTCGTCGAATTGCACAACCCTTTCGCCGGATGCGGGCACAAGTCATGCACTGCTTGTGATTTTCGTCATTTTGCACAACTGATGCAGGCGCCGGAGCAGTTGACAAATGCCCCTTTTTTGTGATAATATATATGTGTGTAAACTGGGGCTGATTATACCCGCTGTAACGGGCTGCCCGCAGAAGAAAGGAAGCCTATCTGACATGAACGAACTAATCTCTCTGGGCTGCACTGCTCTGCCGCTCGGTGATGACACGCCGGTGCTGCTCTATGCCATGCTCGGCTGCGGTGCGGTGGTGCTGCTGATTGCGGCGACCGCGCTCGGCAAGCTCTCGGCAGAACAGAAAAAGAAAAAGAAGAAAAAATCCAAGCGCCCTTCTGACAGGCAAAGATAAGATATGCCGTACCAAAAGCTAGCGGCACTGACCTTCGACGACGGACCGAACCCGGATGTGACGGTTCCCCTGCTCGATATTCTGCTGGAAGCCCGCATCCCCGCTTCGTTTTTTCTCGTCGGAGAAAACATTACGCCGCTGACAGTCCCCGTGATTGAACGGGCTGCAAAACAGGGCTGCGAGATCTGTAACCATTCGTTTTCGCATCCGGACATGACCGGACTTACACCGGATGAGATCCGCAGAGAGGTCAGCGTGACCTCGGAGCGGATCCGGCAGATCACCGGCACAGCACCGCGCTTCTTCCGTCCGCCGTATATCGCGGTCAGCGAGGAAATGTTCGGGCTGATTCCGATGCCGTTTATCGCAGGCTTCGGCTGCGATGACTTTGACCCGGAGGTCCGCACAGCGGAACGGATTACCCGCACAATGGCGCAGCTCCGCGACGGTGCGGTGATCCTGCTGCATGATGCAAAAGGCAATCAGCAGACTGTCGATGCGGTCAGGGCACTGATCCCGATGATCCGCGCGGAGGGCTATGAATTTGTAACCGTGTCAGAGCTGTTCTCACGGAAACAAATCACCCCGCGCAGCCATATCGTCTACTCCTATGCGGAGCAGACGACTATGTACGCAGAAACAGAATAAACCGGACAGTTCCCTGCTGTCCGTGCAAAAGACAAGGAGTGTTAAAATGGATTCCAAGCACGATGCAAATGATCTGAACCTCGAAGAAAAAGCCGGCGAAGCACTGGAGGCTGCATCCGGCGAATTTACAACGCGGAGAAGAAAACGCAGACCGCTCAATCCCGACGGTACACCTGCCCGCAGACCGCGCCCTGAGCGCGCAGCGGAGGATGTTGCGGCGGAAGCAGAGCGTCTGTTCTCTGAGAACAGCCCCGCTGCCGATTCCGGCGAAGAACGCCCCCGCAAAAAGCGCAGACCCCGCAATCCTGACGGCACACCCGTCCGCAGACCGCGCCCCGCACGCCCCGCAGAGGACGGCGAAAGCCTGACGCCCGCTGACTGGGAGCGCGAGCTGGAAGCACTCCAGCGTCCGCGCAAGAAGCGCAGACCGCGTCCGGATGAAGAACCCGTCAGCGGCACCGAGCGTCTGCTCACAGACGGCGGCGAGGAGCGCGATTTCGAGGAGGTTCAGCGTCAGCGCAGAAAGCGCCGGATGCGTCCGGATCGTGCAGCAGCCGCTGCCGCACTTGCAGCGGAGGATACCGCAGAGGATGCCGTGCAGGAATCTGCCGATGAAATTGAGGAGCTGATCCGTCCGCGCAAAAAGCACAGACCGCAGTCTGAGGAATTCGAGGAGCCGGAACAGGAAGCACCGGAGGAAACACCGGCAGAGGAAGAAGCGCCTGAACACTCTGAGGAGCTGTTCGATGACGAAGAAGAAGCCGAGCCGGAGCTGGATCTGGACTGGCGGAATGAATATGAAGAAGAAAAGCCGAAGAAAAAGTCGCTCTTTGCAAGGCTGTTCGGCTCGAAGGAAGAACCGGAGTTCGATGAGGACGAGGTGCTCGAAGCAGAGGAGCCGCTCGACGGCGATGACGCTGAGAATCTCGATGATATGATCGGCAGCCTGACCGATGAGGAAGCTGCGGAGGATGACTTCTCCGATCTGCGCATGAACAGCGAAGATCAGGATGATGCGTTCTCGGATGATGATTTCTCTGACGAGGCGCCGGAAGACGGGGACTATGCGGAAGACCGCGAAGACGATGAAGACGATTACTACTATGACGATGAGCCGAAAAAGGGCCGCGGTCTGATCATCGGAATCGTTGCTGTCTGCGCTGCTGCTGTCTGCGTCACTGCCGGCTGCATCTTCTATGTCAAGAGCCAGCCCAAAAAGATGCTCGATCTCATCAAGCAGGGCAGTTACAGCGATGCTGCGGACTACTACAAAGACCACTCCTATGCGGAGTCGGAGGATATCGACAGAACGATCGACGCGGAAGCGGATTCGATCCTTCAGAAGTATCTGAACGAGGAAATGGACTATGATACCGCCCTCGCACAGATGAAGCAGCTCGAAGATATCCAGAAAATGCGTGCGCGCACCGACTTCACCCGCTCCGATGCCGTCGAGCTGATCCACGGCAGCCGCGTCCACTATGAAGCAGGCAAGACCGCACTCGACAACAAGGATTACGATACCGCAATCGAGGAATTCGGCAAGACCTGTGAAGCGGATACCAAGTACTACGAGGATGCGCAGAATCTCATCAAGGAGGCGGAGGACGGCCGCGAAAAGGTCAGAAATGACGCAATTCAGCAGATCGTCTCGGATGCCAATGCCCTCGCAAATGCAGAGGTTCCGGATTATCTCGGCGCCTACAAGAAGCTCACGGAAGCTGCTCCGCTCTATGATAACGATGCAAGAATCACCAGCGCCGCAGACTCCATGAAGACCTCCTACATCAACGAAAAGCTGACCTCCGCAGACGGACTCGCAGCAGAGCATCTGTATGACGATGCACTCGGTCTGCTGGATATCGCAAACGGCGAAATGCCCGGTACCGCTGAGATTCCTGCAAAGATCGCAGAAATCAACAAGGCAAGCACCGAATATGCCTATAATGAGCATAAGCAGCAGGTCATCGCTGAGGCGGCTGAAGCCTTCGACCTCTACGGCGCAGAGAACGCAATCTTCATCCTCCAGAGCGCCGCAGATCTCGCAAACGATCAGGAGATCCGCGATAAGATCAAGGAGTATGAGGCATATAAGTCCTCGCCGGTCAGCGTCCTGAAGATCGCAGACCAGCATGTCGCGGTCAAGGATGTTCCTTCTACCAAGACCCCGAAGGAAACCGCACTGACCAATGTCCTTCAGTTCCAGCTCGTTACGACCTATCAGCCGTTCGGCATCACATACAGCGCAGGCGAAGGCGGCTATACCAAGCTCGCATTCACCGTCGCACCGGACGTCATGTTCTCCGCACTGGAGCAGTGCAGTGCCGTTGTCAAGGTCTATGCGGACGGCGCACTGGTCTACACCAGCAACACCATCACCGCTGCAACCGAGCCGTTCAAGGCACAGGCTTCCTTCCCTGCAACCACCAAGGTCATCAAGATCGTTGCAGAGGATACCAGCACACTGGATAAGGCTGCCGGTCCGGCAAGACTGTACTTCGATATCTATAATATCACCGTCGGCAAATAATCAAACGGCTCTCTGAGCCGCTCAGACTAACAGAAACAGGCTTATCCGTCTGCGGATAAGCCTGTCCTGCATAAATCAATTCTCAGGAGGGAACCACCATGAAACCCGAAACACAATGCCTGCACGCTGGATATACGCCCGAAAACGGCGGTCCGCGTGTCGTTCCGATCATTCAGAGCACAACCTATGCTTTTGACTCCACCGCAAAAATCGCTTCCCTGTTTGATATGCCGACAGAGCCGATCTACTCCCGCTTTGCAAACCCGACCGTAGACGCTGTCGAGAAGAAGATCGCTGCGCTGGAAGGCGGCGTGGCAGCAATGTGTACGACCAGCGGTCAGGCTGCAAGCCTGCTCTCGATCCTCAATGTTTGCAGCGCAGGTGACAGCTTCATCTCGACCGGCACCATCTACGGCGGAACGGTCAACCTCTTTGCCGTAACCCTCAAGCGCTTCGGCATTGAGTGCATCTTCGTCGATCAGGAGGCTTCCCGCGAGGAGCTTCAGAAGGCAATCAAGCCCAACACCCGCTGCGTTTTCGGTGAGACGCTCGCAAATCCGGCGCTGGCTGTGCTCGATATTAAGAAGTTCGCTGATTTCGCACACGAGAACGGTCTGCCGCTCATCGTTGACAATACCTTCCCGACCCCGATCCTCTGCCGTCCCAAGGAGTTCGGCGCAGACGTCGTGATTCACTCCACCACCAAGTACATGGACGGTCATGCAGTGCAGGGCGGCGGCGTCATCGTGGACTGCGGCACCTTCCCGTGGGACAACGGCAAATTCCCGGAATTCACTGAGCCGGATGAGAGCTATCACGGCGTCTGCTATGTCCGTGAGTTCGGCAATATGG
>CAMNAY010000098.1 GCA_946531975.1 uncultured Ruminococcus sp.
GCCTCTGCCGATGACATTGGAATTCAGGCGCACCTCCATATGGAACTGCTTGGCGTGATCGGGACCGTCCTCACCGACGAGCACATACTCGACATGCTCCTCCGGGTTCTGCTGAATGACCTCCTGCAAAGCAGTCTTGTAATCGTGAAACGCCTCAGACGGGCGGTCGAAATGCTCCGGCAGAAAGCGGAGAATATAGGGCGTGACGGCATCCATGCCGCCGTCTAAAAACATCGCGGCAATCACCGCTTCAAAGGCGTCCGAGAGAATAGAGGGGCGTTCTCTGCCGCCGGTCTGATCCTCTCCGTGTCCCAGCAGAAGATAGTCGCCCAGTCCGATCTGCTTTGCCCAGACATACAGCGATTTCTCGCAGACAAGCGATGCCCTGATTTTGGTCAGCTCGCCCTCCGGCAGATGTGTGCAGTTCCGGAACAGGTGGTTGGAAACGACGATCGAAAGCACACTGTCGCCGAGAAACTCCAGCCGTTCGTTGCAGTTGACGGTGCGTTTTTCGTTCGCGTAGGACGAATGACAGAGCGCTTCCGTCAGAAGCGCCTGATTTTTGAAACGATAGCCGATACGCTGTTCCAGTTCATTTTGCGGTCTGGATTCCATCTGAACGACTCTCCTTTCTGTCGCAGGGTGTTATGATTTGGCAAAAGATGCCCGCAGTCCGTGTGCATCCGGCACAGCGGTCTGATAGCATTATGCTTCGTTTTCCTCATTCATTGCAGCTTTTCTTGCGGCAAGCGCTTCCGTGATCATCTCACAGACCCTTCCGTCCACGCAGTTTTTCGCCTGCCGGATCGCATGGAAGAATGCCTCGCCGTCGGAGCTGCCGTGTGCCTTGATGACCGGCTTGGCAATGCCGAGCAGCACCGCACCGCCGACCTTTTTGTAGTCAAAGGTATCCTTGACGGCGCTGAGCTTATCCATCATGAACAGCGCGCCGATCTTACCCGCACCGGAGAACATCTCCTTCATTTTCGAGGCAAAGAACTTGCCCAGACCTTCATAGAGCTTCAGGACGATATTGCCGGTGAAGCCGTCTGTGACCAGCACATCGGCAATGCCGGAGGGGATCTCTCTGCCTTCGATGTTGCCGATGAAATTCACATCGGCATCCCGCAGCAGCGCATAGGTCTCCTGCTCCAGCTCTCTGCCCTTGCATTCCTCCGAGCCGTTGTTAATCAGTGCGACACGCGGCGACTGCACACCCATGACTTTTTCCATGTAGATGCTGCCCATAATGCCGAACTGTTCGAGCATTTCCGCTCTGCACTCGACATTGGCGCCGCCGTCCATGAGCATTGCGTGACCGGTCGAGGTCGGCAGGATCGGCGCCATGGCAGCGCGCTTGATGCCCTTGATGCGGCGCGGGATCATCGTTGCGCCGACAAGCAGTGCGCCGGAATTGCCGGCAGACACAAATGCATCGCCCTCTCCGTTTTTGAGCGCTTCCAAGCCGAGCGCCATCGAAGAATGCTTCTTGGACTTTGTAATATCAGTCGGCTGATCCTCCATAGTGATGATTTCATCGGTATGGAGAATGCTGATCCCGTCAAGGGAAAGCCCGCTGTTCTGAGCAGCTGCTCTGATCTGTTCCTCGCTGCCGCAGAGTGTGACGGAAACGCCAAGCTCCCGGACTGCTCTGACCGCACCTTCCAGCGGTGCCTGCGGCGCATTGTCGCCGCCCATGGCATCAATAATAATACGCATGTTTGTTACCTCTTTTATGCTTTCGGTATTCCCAAAAAACAAAATGCCGGCGTCAAGATTCTCTGCCGGCTCCGATTACCGCATCCAGTGCAGCAAGTGCCCGGTCGGCATATGCCTGATACTTGCGCTGCTTGCCGTCCTTCCCGCGGAATTTCCCGTCGAGCATCGGCAGGATTCCCATATTTGCGCCCATCGGCTGCAAATTCTCCGTGTAAGGGTCGGTGATGTAGGCAGTCAGCGCACCGAGCATTGTCTCACGCGGCAGCACCAGCGGTTCTTCCCCGCGAACGGCGCGCACGGTGTTCAGTCCCGCGAGGATTCCGCTGCCTGCGGACTCCATATATCCTTCGACACCGGTCATCTGTCCGGCGAAGCGGATGCGCGGTTCCTTGCGGAGCGCATAGGTCGGATCGAGCAGCTTCGGGGAATCGAGGAAGCTGTTGCGGTGCATAACGCCGTAGCGTACAAATTCCGCGTGTTCCAGCCCCGGAATCATCGAAAAAACACGTTTTTGCTCGCCCCATCTGAGGTTTGTCTGGAATCCGACAAGATTCCAGAGCGTGCCCTCGCGGTTCTCCCTGCGGAGCTGCACAACGGCATAGGGGCGCAGACCGGTGTGCGGGTCATGCAGACCGACCGGCTTCATCATGCCGTAGCGGATCGCGTCCTCGCCGCGCTTTGCAAGCACTTCAACGGGCATGCAGCCCTCATAGACGCGCAGTCCCTCCTGCTCGAAATCGTGCAGCGGCGCCGATTCCGCATGGATCAGCGCATCATAAAACGCGAGATATTCTTCCTTTGTCATCGGACAGTTGAGATAATCCGCAGTTCCTTTATCATAGCGTGACGCATAAAACGCCCGCTCCATTGAGATGCTCTCGCCGGTCACGATCGGTGCGGCGGCATCGTAGAAATACAGCGATTTTCCGGTCAGTGCCGCGATCGGTGCATGAAGTGCGTCCGAGGTCAGCGGACCGGTCGCGATGATGACATCGCCTGCGGGGATCTCTGTGACCTCGCCCTCCCGCACGGTAATCAGCGGGTGCGAACGGATCTTTTCCGTGACGCATCTTGAGAACGCATGCCGGTCAACGGCAAGCGCGCCGCCCGCTTCCACTGCGCATTCCTCCGCGCAGGGCACGAGCAAAGAGCCGAGCCGCCGCATCTCCTCCTTGAGCAGTCCTGCCGCAGAGTCGATGCGCGAAGCCTTCAGGGAATTTGAGCAGACCAGCTCGGCAAAGTCCGGTGAATGATGCGCGGGCGAAAACTTCTGCGGCTTCATTTCGCAGAGTGTGACCGGAATGCCCGCCTGTGCGGCAGCCCATGCTGCCTCGCAGCCTGCCATGCCCGCGCCGATGACTGTCACCGTTCTCACAGCGGTCTCTCATAGCCGCAGTCCGGCTTTTCGCAGACGAGCTTGCCGGCTCTGCCGCCCTTCTTGAACAGCGTGTTATTGCACTTCGGGCAGCGGTCCTCGACCGGTGTGCTCCATGTCATGAAGGTGCATTCCGGATAGCCCTCACAGCCGTAGAAACTGCGTCCCTTCTTTGATTTCTTCAGGATGATCTTCTTGCCGCAGAGCGGGCAGAAGCCCTTGGTCGGGGTCACAATCTTCTTGGTATTGCGGCAGTCCGGGAAGCCGGAACATGCCAGAAACTTGCCGAATCTGCCGATCTTAATGACCATCGGCTTTCCGCAGAGTTCGCAGACCTCATCGGTCTCCTCATCCGGCACGCGCATCCGCTTGCCGTCCATTGCCTTTTCCGCATTGCTGAGTGTTTTCTCGAAGCCGTCATAGAACTTCCGCAGAGACTCGACCCAGTCGGTCTTGCCCTGCTCGACGCCGTCGAGGTCGCTTTCCATTTCCGCGGTAAATTTGACATCGACGATCTGCTTGAACTGATCCTTCATCAGGGTCGTCGTGACCTCGCCCAGCGAAGTCGGTCTGAGCTGCTTGCCGTCGCGCTCCACATACATACGGGAGAGAATCGTACCGACCGTTGCCGCATAGGTACTCGGTCTGCCGATGCCGTTCTCCTCCAGCGCCTTAATCAGTGTTGCTTCGGTATAGCGGGAGGGCGGCTGTGTGAAGTGCTGGTTTCCGCCGATTGTCTTGATCTTCAGCGGATCGCCTTCCGTGAGCGGCGGCAGCTCCTTGTTATCTTCCTCATTCTGTGCGCCGTCCTTGGCTTCGACATAAAGCCGTGTAAAGCCGTCGAATTTGACACTGTAACCGGACGCACGGAAAATGCAGTTCCGCGCTTCGATATCCGCAGACATGGTATCGAGCTGGCAGTTTGCCATCTGGCTTGCGATAAAGCGCTCCCAGATCAGCTTATACAGCTTATACTGATCGGCAGTCAGGCTGTCCTTGACGCGGTCGGGCGTAAGATTCGGCATAGTCGGACGGATTGCCTCATGCGCGTCCTGTGCGCCCTTCTTGGTCTTGAAGCTGCGCGGAGAAGCCGGCAGATACTGCTTGCCGTAATTGTCGCGGATATAATCCGCAGCAGCAGCCTTTGCTTCATCGGAAATGCGGAGCGAGTCTGTTCTCATATACGTGATGAGACCGACTGCGCCCAGCTCAGGGACTTCGACGCCTTCGTACAGTTCCTGCGCCGCCTTCATGGTGCGGCGTGCCTGGAAGCCCATTCTGCGGGAGGCTTCCTGCTGGAGCGTCGAGGTGATGAACGGCGGTGCAGGCTGACGGCTCGTGACACGTTTTTTCACAGCCTTTACGGTGAAATCGGCACCTTCGAGGCTGCGCAAAATCTGATCTGCCTCCTCGCCCGAAGCAAGCTCTGCCTTTTTGCCGTCGATCTCAGCGAGATGCGCCGAAAAGATCTTGCGGGAGGATTTCGCGGTCATTTTCGCGTCGATTGTCCAGTATTCCCGCGGCTTAAACGCACGGATCTCGTTCTCGCGGTCCACAACCAGCCGCACTGCAACAGACTGCACTCTGCCTGCTGACAGTCCCCTGCGGATCTTCCGCCAGAGGAACGGGCTGAGCTGATAGCCGACGATGCGGTCAAGGATGCGTCTTGCCTGCTGTGCATTGACCAGATCGAGATCAATCTTATGCGGGTGTGACATACCTGCCTGCACGCCGGTCTTGGTGATCTCATTGAACTCTACGCGGTTGTTCTGTTCAATGTCCAGACCAAGGAGCTGTGCCAGATGCCATGAGATTGCTTCTCCCTCGCGGTCCGGGTCCGTTGCGAGCCAGACGCGGCTGCTTTTCTTCGCGCGGGATTTCAGATCCTTGATGACATCCTCTTTGCCCTTCATCTCAATATAGGTCGGCTCAAAATCATGCTCAATATCCACGCTGAGCTTGGATTTCGGCAGATCGCGCACATGACCCATTGAAGCAACGACCTCAAAGCCGGCGCCGAGATATTTCTGAATGGTTTTTGCCTTTGCAGGCGACTCAACGATCACGAGTTCTGACATGTTTCTATCCTTCCTTAAAAAGGGTTCTGATTCCCTGAAACGATTTCTGTTTCAAATAGAGCGGCGCATCACCGGTCAAACGCCCGGTAATGCTTCCCGAACAGCGATTCCACAAAGCCCTGAAGCTCCAGTGAAAGCAGTGCATTCAGCAGCTCCGAGAGATCCATATCCAGTGCTGCTGCAATGTCATCCGCATGGGTATCGCCGTGCTCGCGCAGATACTGCACGATCATCCGCTCCTGCGGTTCATCGGGCAGCGGCGCCGTTTTTTCAGGCAGGGGCTTCGGTGCCGGCAGAGTTGCTGCTGCCGGTGCCGCGGCGGATTCTGCCGCCTCTGCAATTTCATTTCTTGCTATTTCGTCTGTAATCGTCTCCGCACGCCGGAGGGGTTCGGGACGTTCTGCTTCATCCTCAGCCGCGAGGATCGCCTCAGAAGGCACCGGCGGATAATACGAATCATACGGTGAGAGCAGGTCATCCGGACTCATCAGCGGAGCGGCGCCCTCCCGCAGAAACGGAATCACACCGGCATACCGCGCATCGAACAGATCCGCCGGCGGCACACACAGCACCTGTCTGCCCTGCTCCAGCGCACAGCGCGCCGTCACGAGTGAGCCGCTCCGTGCAGCTGCTTCCATGACTGCCGTCGCATAGCACAGACCGCTCAGGATGCGGTTGCGCTTGGGGAAATTCGCGGGGAACGGCTGCACACCGGGCATATATTCCGAGAGGAACAGCCCGTTTCCGCCTGTCAGCATCTTCTCGCGAAGCTGCAAATTCTCCCGCGGATAATTCACGTTGATGCCGCAGCCCAGCACGCCGATCGTCGGCAGCCCGACATTCAGTGCAGTCGTATGCGCGATCGCGTCAATGCCCTTGGCAAAGCCGCTGACCACAGCGATTTCCTGCCCCTTCAGTCCTGCGATCATTGCCGCAGTGACCTCCTCGGTATAGGGTGAGGGTTTCCGCGTCCCGACGACCGCGATCTTGCGCGGGTATTTCAGCAGCCCGATGTTTCCGCGGGCTGTCAGCAGGATCGGCGGTGCAGGAATTCTGCGCAGTTCTTCCGGAAAATATGCACTGGTGATCGGAATAAGCAGAATCTCATGCGAGCGGCAGTAATAGACGATACTGTCTGCTTCACCGACCGAATGCTCGGTCATGCCCATCTTCGCGTTCTGCGGGAGATCGCGGATCTTTCC
>CAMNAY010000099.1 GCA_946531975.1 uncultured Ruminococcus sp.
ACCGCAGCACAATCCGGTCAGCAGCCGGCAGAGCCCGCAGAGCAATCCGCTGACGGAGAGACTTCTCCGCAGCAGGAGCAGCCCGGACAGGCTGCCGGTGCAGAGCCTTCTGCGGAGGCTGAGGGAGAACAGACCCCGCCTGCCGATCCGGACGGAGAGAAGCAGCCGGAGGAACCCGGAAAAACGGAGGACTCTGAAAAAACGGAGGACGCCCAAAAAACCGAAGATTCTGAAAAAGCAGAGGGAACCGGCGCAAAGGGCTTCCTCGGTGATGTGCTGGATCTGATCGAATCCGTTCTGACCTCGGTCTTTATCGTCATGCTGGTGTTCACATTCCTGTTCACCATTGCAAATGTCGAGGGTACCTCGATGGAGCCGACGCTGCACGGCGACGACCGGCTGCTGGTCTCCCGCTATACCCGCGATTATCATACCGGCGATATTCTGATTATCAAGAATGACGCCGGCTACCTGCTGAACTCCGATACGGGCGGTCTGGTGTATAAGGTGCGCGGCATCGAGCCGGACGGCTCCGAGAAGGACATCGTCAAGCGCCTGATTGCAAAGAGCGGTCAGGTGGTCAATATTGATACCAGAGAGGGCGCTGTCTATGTGGACGGGGTCAGGCTGAATGAGCCGTATATCGCAGATCCGACAACCCGCGATGACGGCGCGCTGGAGTATCCGCTGACCGTGCCGGAGGGCTATGTGTTCGTGCTGGGCGATCACCGCTCTGTCTCGAAGGACAGCCGGAATCCGGAGGTCGGACTGGTGCCGGAGGAGAATATCATCGGCAAGGTCATCCTGCGGATCTCTCCGTTCTCACAGTTCGGCTGGGTCGATTGACCGCGGCTCCGGGCACAAGCCGCAAAAACAGGCAGACAAGGAGTGAATCGGAACACAATGGAAGATATGAAGGACATTCAGTGGTTTCCCGGTCATATGGCGAAAACCCGCCGCATGATCGCAAAAAGTCTGCCGCTGGTCGATGCAGCCGCTGAACTGCTGGATGCAAGACTCCCCTTGAGCAGCCGGAATCCGGAACTGCAAAAGCTCACCGGAAAAAAACCGCGCCTTGTGATCCTCAATAAAGCGGATATCGCGGACCCTGCCGTAACACAGCAGTGGATCCGGTACTTTCAGAAAACCGGCTGCGCCGTCATCACGGCGGATTCCAAAGCCGGAAAGGGCGTCAGGCAGTTTGCACCTGCACTGCGCGAGCTGCTGAAGGATCAGATCGCCAGATATGAAGCCAAGGGCATGAAGGGCAGACCGATCCGCGTCATGATCCTCGGAATTCCGAATGTCGGAAAATCCTCGCTCATCAACCGTCTTGCGGGCGGAAAGCGTGCGAAAGCCGAGGACCGGGCAGGCGTCACCCGCACACAGCAGTGGATCAGGACGGCGGAGGGCGTCGAGCTGCTCGATACGCCCGGCGTGCTGTGGCCGAAGCTCGACGATCAAGAGGTCGCCGTGCGGCTCGCGCTGACCGGCGCTGTCCGCGACGATATTCTCGACAAGGAAGCGCTCGCGGCAAGACTGATGTCGCTGCTGCATGCGCGCTATCCGCAGGCACTTGCCGAGCGGTATAAGATCCCGCCGGAGACAGAAGGGACCGGCTTTGAATTCTTGGAGCTGATGGCGAAGAAGCGCGGGATGCTGCTTCAGGGCGGCGTTCCGAATACCGAACGTGCCGCAATCACGCTGCTCGATGAGTTCCGCGGTGCGAAGCTCGGCAGAATCTCACTCGAAGAACCGGAAGGAGTCTGAGCGATCATGGAACCGAAATTTCGCATGCGGATCAGCGCCGCCGGTCTGGTCGGACTGGTCTTTTTGCCGTGCGGTCTGCTGTTTCTTGCTATGGGAATTCTGTTCCCGGCAGAGTCGATCAAAGGCTCGCCGATGCTGTTCCGCGGCATTTTTCTCGGATTTGGCGGCGTGTTTTCCCTGCTGGGCACCGCATTCGTTGTGCAGGATATCCGGAAAAATCTGAAATCGAAGAAGCTGCTGGAATCGGGCAACTATATCTATGCTTCATTCACACAGGCTTCCCTCGTGACCAATGTGCGGATCAACGGCAGAAATCCTTATCAGGCGGAGTTTCAGTATACCGACGGACTGGGCATGATCCATATGTTCTACGGCAGACAGATGATGACGGACCCGACGCCGCTGCTGACCGGAAAACAGGTCCGCGTCTATGTGGATCCGGAGAATTACGACAATTATTATGTGGACATTGACAGTGTGCTGACGTATCACTGAACCTGCAAGGGGAGGACAGGATTATGGCACGCGCTTTGAAGGTATACAAAGAGCTGTTTGAATTTGACGATGATGTGCGGACGCATTTCCCTGTGTTCTGCGGGGTCGATGAAGCGGGCAGAGGTCCGCTTGCCGGCGATGTCTATGCTGCTGCCGTCATTCTGCCGCCCGGCGTTGAGATCGCCGGGCTGAATGACAGCAAAAAGCTCTCCGAAGCCCGCAGGGAGGATCTGGCGCCGGTCATCAAGGAGAAGGCGCTGGCATGGAATATTGCCTTCGCAACGGTTGAGGAGATCGAACGGCTCAATATTTTGCAGGCGGCGCTGCTTGCGATGCACCGCGCCGTCGAAGGGCTGGAAATTCAGCCGGACTTTGCGCTGGCGGACGGCAATCAGCCGCCCGTTCTGCCGATGCCCGTCGGGACGCTGATTCACGGCGATGCCAAATCAGCGAGTATCGCTGCGGCATCGGTTCTCGCGAAGACTGCCCGTGACGCGGCACTCAGGGAGCTCGATGAGCAGTATCCGCAGTACGGCTTCGCAGCCCACAAGGGCTACGGCACCAAGGCGCATTATGCCGCGATCGAACAGTACGGACTGTGTCCCGCACACAGACCGTCTTTCCTTAAGAAATTCTATGAACGGCGCGGCGAATAAGCGCAAAACCGGAAACTTGGGCGAGGACGCCGTCTGCATGTATCTCGAACGGCAGGGCGCCGAAATTCTCCGCCGGAATTTTACGGTTCGCGGCGGGGAGATCGACATTATTGCAAAACTGGGCGAATGCCTGCTCTTTGTCGAGGTCAAGACGCGGCGCCCCGGCGCACTGGAATCCGGTGCGGCGGCGGTCGATGCGCAGAAGCAGATGCATCTGATCCGCACGGCAGAGCAGTATCTGCTGAAAAATCCGTGCGATTTGCAGCCGCGGTTCGATGTCGCGGAGGTCGAATACTCCGGACAGTTCGTGCGGCATATTGAATATCTCGCGGGCGCTTTTGATGCCACGGGATACTGAGTACATTCATGTTACAAATTCTGATTGAGGAGGAAATATATGCTTTATCACAGCACAAGAAACAAGGCACTGGCGGTTTCCAGCGCCGAAGCAATCGCGCAGGGCATCGCGGCAGACGGCGGTCTGTTTGTTCCGGAGTCCATTCCGGAGCTGACTGCTGCGGATTTCGATGCACTGAAAGGGCTTTCCTATGCAGAGCGCGCAGCGCGTCTGTTCAAGCTCTATCTCACCGATTTCACCGATGAGGAGCTGCGCGAATGCACGAAGAATGCTTATGAATCCGGCAGCTTCGAGACCCCGAACGTGCAGGAGATTGCAACGCTCGCAGACGGCTCCATGCTGCTGGAACTCTGGCACGGTCCGACCTGCGCCTTCAAGGATATGGCGCTTCAGATTCTGCCGCATTTCCTCACCCGTTCGATCAAAAAGACCGGCATCGACCGCGAGGTCGTCATCCTGACCGCAACCTCCGGCGACACCGGAAAGGCTGCGCTCGCAGGCTTCAAGGATGTCCCCGGCACCAAGATCATGGTGTTCTATCCGGAGGACGGCGTCAGCTCCATGCAGAAGCGCCAGATGCAGACACAGGAGGGCGAAAATGTCCGTGTCTGCGCAGTCAAGGGCAACTTCGACGACTGCCAGAACGGCGTCAAGGCGATCTTCACTGACCCTGACATGCAGAAGGCACTCGCTGACAACGGCATGCAGTTCTCCAGCGCGAATTCGATCAACTGGGGCAGACTTGTCCCGCAGATCGTCTACTACGTTTCTGCCTATGTCACGATGCTCGAAAAGGGCATTCTCGACCACGGACAGCGCTTTGTACTGACCGTCCCGACCGGCAACTTCGGCAACATCCTTGCCGCATGGTATGCAAAGCAGATGGGCGTGCCGATTCATCATCTGGTCTGCGCCTCCAACATCAACAAGGTGCTGACGGACTTCATCGACACCGGCGTCTATGACCGCAAGCGCGATTTCCACGCAACGGTCTCTCCGTCGATGGATATTCTCATTTCCAGCAACCTCGAACGCCTGCTCTATCACATGACCGGCGAGGACGACGCACAGATCAGAGCGTGGTTCACTGCGCTGAAGGAGGACGGCAGCTACCAGATCCCGGTCGAGCTGCGCAACCGCATTCAGGCGGAATTCTCCGGCAGCTTCTGGAATGACGAGGCGACAAAGGCAATGATCGGAAAGGTCTTTGCCGAGAACGGCTATCTCAGCGATACGCACACCGCAGTCGGCATCTGTGCGGCACGCGATTATATTGCAAATGCACCGGAGGTTTACCCGATGCTCATCGCTTCGACCGCCAACCCCTATAAGTTCGGCGCGGCAGTGCTGGAAGCAATCGGCGGCGACACCGATGCCGATGAATATGAGATCCTCGACCGGCTCCAGTCGAAGTCCGGTATGCAGATTCCGAAGGCACTGGCAGAGCTGAAGACCAAGGCGGTTCGCTTTAACGACGTCGTTGCACAGGACGAGATGCCTGCCTATGTCAAGGAAAAGCTGGGGATCGCGTGAGTTTATACGTCATCGGTGATACGCACCTGTCATTCGGCGTGAAAAAGCCGATGGATATTTTCGCGGGATGGGAAAATCACACGGAACTGCTCCGGGATGCATGGCTCAGAACCGTGCAGCCGGAGGATACCGTCGTGCTGGCAGGCGATATTTCGTGGGGCATGACCATGGATGAAGCGCTGCCCGATTTTCAATGGCTCAATGATCTGCCCGGCAAAGAGAAGATCATCCTCAAGGGCAACCACGACTACTGGTGGGTCACCATGAAGAAAATGCAGGCGTTCTTTTCCGCGCATCAGCTCGATACACTCCGCATTCTGCACAACAACTGCTATGCCTATGAAGGCTTCGGCATCTGCGGAACAAGGGGCTGGGTCAATATGGATGCGGACGGCTGCGTCAGTCCGGACGATGCCAAGGTCAGCGCGAGAGAAGCACAGCGGCTTGAGGTCTCTTTGAACGCCGCCGAGCAGCAGGGCTTGACCCCGATCGCCTTTCTGCGGAGCAGGCGGGGCTGAAACCGATTGCCTTTCTGCACTATCCGCCGCTCTACGGCGCAAGCTGCAATTATCCGATGCTCGATGTGCTCTGGAAGCATCGCGTCAGCGATTGCTGGTACGGGCATGTACACGGGAAATCGCAGCATAAATGCGCGGTCAACGGCGTCCGCGACGATGTGAATTATCATCTGATTGCGGGGGATTATGTACAGTTTATCCCACAAAAGGTTCTCTAAACTGTGAAAATCAAAGAAAGCAGAAAAACTGCTGGAAAAATGCGGCTTTTTATGCTATAATAAAGTGTCTGTCATATCCCCCTCTGTTCGTGCGCCCCTGCACGGAGGGGCGTGAAGAAGAAAACGAAATTTGGAGGAACAACCCATGAGCTTAGTGTCCGATGTGAAAACAGATGTAAATATGAGAGAAGTTACCTTCTCGATCACTCCGGAGGATCTGGAGGCTGCCTGCGAGCGCGTGTATCAGCGCCAGAAGAAGGATATCGCAGTCAAGGGCTTCCGTAAGGGCAAGGTGCCGCGCAAGATGGTCGAAAAGCTCTACGGCGAGGAGGTCTTCTTCGAGGATGCTGTCAACCAGATCATCCCCGGCGAGCTCGATACCATTATCCGCGAGAACGATATCAACATCATCGACCGTCCGTCTGTTGAGCTGGTTTCCTGCTCCAAGGCTGAGGGCGCTGTCTGCAAGGCAACCCTCATCACCAAGCCGGAGGTCACTGTTGCTGAGTACAAGGGCATCCACGCACCGATGAAGGTCCGTGAGATCACCGATCAGGATATCGACCAGCAGATCGACATGCTCCGTCAGCGTCAGGCAAGAGTCATCGACGTCGAAGACCGTGCTGCACAGCTCGGCGATGAGGTCAAGATCAACTTCGAGGGCTTCATTGACGATGAGGCATTTGAAGGCGGCAAGGGCGAGGAGTATCCGCTCCGACTCGGCAGCGGTCAGTTCATCCCCGGCTTCGAGGATCAGATCGTCGGCAAGAACATCGGCGAGAAGTTCGATGTCAATGTCACCT
>CAMNAY010000100.1 GCA_946531975.1 uncultured Ruminococcus sp.
GACCTGAACGGTCAGTATGTGTATTACTTTGAGGCGATCCGCGATGCCTTCCACGGAAACGGCAGCATTCTGTATAACTGGTCGCGGAACCTTTCCGGCGGCTATCAGGGTGTCATCGGCTATTATCTTGCGAGCCCCTTTACCCTGATTGTCATTCTCCTGCCGCGCAAGTGGATCCTTGCATCCCTGTTTATCATGATCCTCTGCAAGCTCGGCGCAGCATCCGTCACGATGACCTACTTCCTGCGCAAGGCACGCCATGTGGGAGCATTCACCTCTGTGATCCTCGGCACGATGTTCGGCATGTGCGCATACGGTGTCATCCAGACGATCGACCCGATGTGGCTCGACGGTCTGATCGCACTGCCGCTGATCGCGCTCGGCATCGAATATCTCGTCGATGACGGCAGAAAGCTGAATTTCATCATTCCGCTGGCATATATCTGCATCGCGAACTTCTATATCGGCTTCATGTGCTGCATCTTCACCGCGATCTATTTCGTGATCTACACCTGCTTCATTTCGCAGAAGGTGAAGTTTGAGGCAAAGCCCCTGCTGGTCACATGCGGCAGAATGGGCATTTCGGCTGCGGCAGCAATCAGCCTTGCAGCATTCATGATCCTGCCGGTCTACAATGCACTGGCGCTCGGTAAGTTTGATTTCACCAAGAATCCGGATTATTCCTTCAAAACGCAGTTCAATCCGATCGAGTTCATTGCGCAGTTTACCTGCGTCAACCAGTACAGCTCGGTGAATGTGCTCGGTAAGCCGGAGATCTACTGCGGTGTGCTGGCAGCGTTCCTTCTGCCGCTCTTCTTCCTGAACCGCCGCATTCCGTACCGTCAGCGTCTTGGCTACGGCATCATGGCGCTTGTGATGATGCTCTGCATGATGATCCGCCCGATCGACATGATGTGGCACGGCGGACAGATGCCGAACTGGCTGCCCTTCCGCTATTCCTTCATCTTCTCCTTCATCATGCTTTCGATGGCAGGCATGACGCTCCGCTATGTGACAAGCCTCAAGAAGAAGGAAATCTTCGGCACCTTCGGCGTTTACTTCGTCTTCCTGATGATCGTGACCTACTTTGTCAAGCTCGGTGCGGCTGAGCTCAATGACAAGCATCACGGCATGTTCGTCAACCAGAAGGGCGAGGTTTACTTCAACAATCTCTGGAATTCCAATAAATCCTCCGAGACAATCTTCTGGTCGATCGGTCTGACGATCATTCTCCTTGCAATCTATGCAGGCTTTGTGTATCTGCTTTCTAAAAAGAATACCCCGAAGAAGAAGATCGTGACGGCTACAATCGGCATTCTTGCGGTTGTGAGCTGCGAGCTGACCTTCAATGCAAAGGCTTCCTTCGAGGCGATCCATCATGAGGTCGCATATTCCACCAAGAAATCCTATTCGCAGTATATCGAATCCGGCAGAGCGCTCGTGGACAAGCTCTATAAGGAGGATCCTTCCTTCTACCGTGCCGAGAAAACCTATGTCCGCACGGTCAACGATGACGCAGGCTTCCGGCTCCGCGGCATCACGCACTCCAGCTCGGTGATGAACACCCAGATTCTCAAGTTCATTGAGGCGATGGGCTATTCCTGCCGCAGCTACTACTCCCGCTATGAGGGCAATACCCCGCTGGCAGACTCCCTGCTCGGCATCAAGTATGTGCTCGACAAGGGCGATGACAATAAGAATGTGCTCAAGAAGGGGCAGAATTCTGATCTGGATATCGCCTATGATCTGAAATTCACCGAGGTCTGCAAGACACAGAGCGAGACCGATATGGATGTCAGCGTCTATCAGAATCCGAATGCACTGGCGCTCGGCTATATGGTCAGCGAGGATATCCTGAAGGTCGGCTTCTTCGGCAATGACAATCCGTTCAACAGCCAGAATGCACTCCTCAGCACGCTCGTCGGCAAGACAAAGTTCAAGGAAGACGGCAACTTTGCCGATGATCCCTTCGAGCATTATTTCTACGATCTCCCGATCACCGAGGAGATGCGCCTGAACGATGTCTACAAGGACAGCTACGGCAGTCAGATGAACTTCCGCGAGGTCAAGCAGGCGGACGGCAGCCATGCAGTCGATCCGACAGTCGATATGTTCATTGAGGCGCAGTCCGATGATCCGATCTACCTCTTCTTCAAGACTGAGAACGAGAGCAAGGTCAATCTCTGGCTGACGGATCAGTGGAATGTTGACGGCACCACCTGCTGCAATAAGGACGGCTCCGATGCAAAATCGCTCGGCTCCTATTTCGAGACAGACGATTATCACATCCTCTATGTCGGCACCTATCCGAAGGGCACACAGCTCCAGCTTCGCATGACGCTCCGCACGGATGCAGCCGGCACCAAGGAAAAGTATGCGATTGTCAAGGCGTTCTATTTCACGCACTTCAACACCGCGCTGTTCCAGGAGGACATCAACAAGCTCAAGACGAATCAGTGGGATCTGACGACCTACGGCGGCAGAAAGCTTGAGGGCAAGATCACCGCAAAGCAGAACCAGATCATGATGACCTCCGTTCCGTGGGAACCGGGCTGGTCGGTCTGGATCGACGGCAAAAAGGTCAAGGATGAGGATGTGCTGAATGTCGCAAAGGCAATGATCGGTGTGCGTCTCCCCACAGGTGAGCACACGGTCAAGATGAAGTACACCCCGCCCGGACTGAGAACAGGTCTGCTCCTGCTGCTGGTCGGTCTGGCACTGTGCGTCCTCTTCTGGCTCTATGATCAGAAGCACAACGATACGGTGAAGCTCCTTGCAGCGAACCGTAAGAAGGGCATCTACGATCTGCCTTATGAGGATGACCCGGAGCCCGCTGAAAAGGCTGTATCTTCCGGCGGCAGCAGCACGGTCACAACGGTAACGGCGCCGAAGCGCAGCGCAAAGGAAATTGCGGATGAGATCCGCGAATACAAGAAGCTCTGTGACGATGGTATCATCACGGAGGAGGAATTCCAGGAGAAGAAGAAACAGCTTCTGAATTCCTGATTGCAATGAGAAAAGCTCCCGGTGTGAGATACATCGGGAGCTTTCTTTGTGAAGACATACAAACTGCATGATTAAAATTTGATATTGTGCATCAAAATATTCGTAATATATTGACATTTTATAAGAATTATGTTATTATGAAGTTATAAACTGCCCCATAGCGGCTTTTTTCAGAAAGAGACAAAGGAGGCGTATATCTGATGAGCGATGCAGCACACAATAAGCTGATGCAGTGGCTTGGCATTGAAAAGCAGAGCAAATATGTCCGCGACTATTTCTATAAGTATAATATCCGTTCCAGCATCTATATGTCCGTTGTGGTCATCGCGCTTGAGGTATGGATGATCCTTCGCATGATCCGCACGGTCGTCACGAATCACATGACAGGCGATGTCTTCTGGGGCGTGGTCGATAAGTATTTCATGAATTACTTTATCCTCCTGAGCGCCGGCATTTTGATGCTGCTCTATGCGCTGCGGTTTACGCGCGGCTGGCAGAAGTCACGCTGGGCGGCGCTCTTTGTCGCTGCACTGAGCCTGCTGGTCTGCGTCTATGAGATCCACATGCTCTCGACGCATACAATCCGAAATGTTCCTGCGCGAACCTATCTCAATTATATCATTCTCTTTGCCGCCGGTGCCGCGATGATTGTCTTCTCGGCAATGCTGATCAGCTCGAAGACGGACAAAAAATGGCAGACGCTTTCTGTGCTCTATATTTTTTCGTTCATCTGCATCAATTTCGGCATCATCATTTCCGTGAATTCCTACGCAAAGGGCGAGCAGATCCTGACCTTCCTCACGATGGAGCTGTTCGTCGTCTGCCTGCTGACATGGCGCCCGGTCATCGGTTTTCTGATTCTGACGGTCTCCTATCTGGTTTTCTTCGGGGAGCTTGATACGCTGGTCGCCGTCAACAGCCCGGACGGTCTGCCCGGCATCACGGAAAGCACGCAGATCAACGGCTTTACCATGTGGCTCTCGACGCTGCTGTTCTGTATCTCCAGCTACCGCAAGACCCGCTCGCAGGCGATGCAGGATGAAAGCCTTGTCAAAATGAACGAGCACCTGAGCGAAATCTCTGTCACCGATGAGCTCACCGGCATTCACAATATGTTCTATTTCCGCGAGGAGGCAAAAAAGCTCCTCAGCTATGTCACCACTGACCGCGAGCGTGTGGTTTATCTCTTTCTCGACATTGAAAATTTCAAGTCCTATAATGAGCAGTACGGCTTTCTTCAGGGCAATGATCTCCTGCGGCGCTTTGCGAAGGCACTGGAAAAGGCATTCCCCGGCTCAATCGTTGCGCGGTATTCCGACGATCACTTTGTCGTGCTGACCTCGAATGAAGGCTGCGAAAAGACCGTTGCGGAGCTTTCCGGCGGGATCCGGAACAATCAGGGCGAGGTGCAGCTTTCGCTGAAATGCGGCGCCTATCACCCCGCGGACGATGAAGCCAACCCGAGCCTTGCCTGCGACAGAGCCCGCTTTGCCTGCAATGCGATCAAGAAGCACTATGACCGCAGCTTCCGTTACTACGACAAATCGCTGGAGGATCAGTTCCAGCTCAAGCAGTATATCGTCAACAATATCGACACTGCGATCGAGAACGGCTTTATCAAGGTGTTCTATCAGCCGGTTGTCTCAACGGTAAACGGAAAAATCGTCGGGCTGGAGGCGCTTGCACGCTGGCAGGATCCCGACTACGGTCTGCTGCCGCCGGGTGCATTCATCGGTGTGCTGGAGGAATACCGGCAGATCTATAAGCTCGACCGCTATATCGTCGAGCAGGTGTGCCGCGATTACCGTGACTCCGCAGAGAAGGGTGAGCCCTTTGCGCCGGTCTCGATCAATTTCTCGCGGCTGGATTTTGAAATGTGCGATATGATCGGGCATCTCAACGAGCAGGCAGAAGCATACGGCGTGCCGCGGAATTATCTCGATGTGGAGATCACGGAGAGTGCGCTCTCTGACCGTGCCGACCTGCTGCTTGAAGTCATCCAGTCTCTGCGCACTGCGGGCTATAAGGTGTGGCTCGACGATTTCGGCAGCGGCTATTCTTCGCTGAATGTGCTGAAGGATTACTATTTCGATGTGCTGAAGGTCGATATGAAATTCCTCTCCGGCTTCGGCAAAAATCAGAAGACCACGACGATCATTCAGAATATCATCAACCTGACGCAGCAGCTGGATATGGTCTCGCTGACAGAGGGCGTGGAGACAAAGGAGCAGTATGAATTCCTGCGGTCGATCGGCTGTGACCGTGCGCAGGGCTATCTTTTCGGGAAGCCGATGCCGCTTGCCGATCTGCGGGAGCGCCTGCATAAACACGAGATTGCGGTTTCGGAGGAATTTCTGAACGCGGGTGAGACGGCGCAGAGCTGATTCAAAATCATCGCACAGCGATACTTTATAAACAATAAGCCCCCGGCACGCGGTCGGGGGCTTTGTCATGCTTCAATTATGCGGGCACATGCGAGAGCACATAGTTCAGCAGCGTCTCTCTGCCGACGGCGTTCAGATGAATGCCGTCCTCGTCTGCATAGGCGGAATCCAGTCTGCCTTCATTGTTTTTCAGTGCAGTGTTTGTGTCTACAAAATACACATCGTTTTCATTGGAAATCTGGAGCAGCAGCGAATTGTATTCGTCAATCACGCTGTTTGCCGCAGTCTTCTCGCCGTTCTTCGTAACAGGCGGAATCGAGAGCACATAGAAGGTCGCTTCCGGCGCCGATGCCTTCATCAGTCCGAGCAGCACCGAAAACTGGTCTGCGGTCTGATCCGCGGGCTGACCCGCTGCGAGATCCTCTGTGCCGAACATCAGGTAGATCGGGCATTTCGCGGCATACATCGCGCTCTGGATGTGAATGGTCGTGCCGTCCAGCAAGACATATTCAGAGCCGTAATTTGTGAGATTGATCTCCTCGCTGGCGTAAAAGCTCTTTTCCTGGAGCTGACCGGACTGCCCCATGCGGTAAATATCGACCTCTCCGACGAAGGCGCAGGTCTTGAGATAATCTGCGGGACGGGCAGCGGTTTCCGGCACAGGATTGACCTTGTTCGTGGTCGGCACCTGCGAAGATTCCTCGCCGCCTTCGCCCGATTCCTCTGCACTGGATTCCGCGGTGCTGTTCTCAGCGGTGCTGCTTTCGGCAGAGCTGTTTTCAGAGAGGCTGCTCTCTGACGGTGTGATGACCGGGGCTATATCTGCCGCCGAATCGGAGACGGAGCTTTCGCCCGGCTGCCATCCCTTGCGGAAGACATTTTTCTCGGGGTGCAGGTTGCGGCTCAGCATATAGAGCAGGTATACCAACAGGACGTTGACAAGCAGGCGGAGT
>CAMNAY010000101.1 GCA_946531975.1 uncultured Ruminococcus sp.
CATCTTCCAGTGCTCTCTTGCTCAGTTCTGCCTGGCTCTGCGTCAGATGATTGTAGATGTCCATTATAACGGCGTAGTTACTGGTTTTTTCGTCATTGCAAGTTGCTTCTCGTAACAGTAAATTTTTTTGACATTGCATGGGCAACAACCCGATGGTCGGTGCAACAGTTGCTTGCGCAGTTGCTGTGGAAGAGGCTATGAAGTAAGCTGAAAGCAGCATATATTTACAATCAGCAGAAATCCCCCGACACTCCGGTCGGGGGATTTCTTGTATCGCTGACTGTTTACTGTCGCCGCTTTGCCATGAAAGTGACACCGCAGCCTGAGTGAAACGCCGCTCACCTGCCCTATGATCTTACAGATTCAGGCTTTCAACCCACTGTTTCATCGCAGCAGATGACATTCCGTTGAGCAGTTTGCCCTCTGTGATCTCCGCATCCGGTGCGCTGAGCTTCAGATTCTCGACAGTTTTACCGAAGCCGCTGCCGCCGGACGTCGCAAACATAATGATGCGCTTGCCGGAGAAATCATAGCGTTCCAGGAAGCTGTTGATGATCGTCGGGGCAATATACCACCAGACCGGAAACCCCAGTAAAACCGTGTCATACTGAGCGATATTCAGATCATCCTCCGCCAGCTCCGGTCGCGATGTGCCGTCATGCATTTCCAGCGAAGAACGGCTGTTTTGATTGCGCCAGTTCAGGTCGGCATCGGTATACGGCACGGCAGGTCTGATCTCGTACAGATCAGCACCCGCGGCATCGGCAAGCTTCTTTGCGGCAGCAGCAGTTGTGCCGCTTGCGGAAAAGTACGCAGTCAGAATTTTGCTCATAGGAAACGCCTCCTTTGAATATGAAATATCACATACTTGCTTTGAGGATCTGCACGACTTCATCGCGGTTCAGAACATGATAGCCGCCCTCCAGAATGATCGTGCCGTCCGCAATGCCTTCGATCATATCGTCGGTTGCGCCAAGCTCGGAGATCTTCATGACAAGACCCAGCTCACGCATCCACGCTTCCATAGCTGCAAGACCTTCCTCCGCGAGCTGCTGATCGCTCTTGCCTTCGGCGGAGATGCCCCAGACCTCCTTCGCAAAGCGTGCGAATTTTTTGAGTCCGTAAGGCATGATATACCGGTAATACGGCAGAGACACGGCAGCCAGCGTCATGCCGTGGGTCGCATCGGTGTAGGCGCCGACGGACTGTCCGAGCATATGCACCATCCAATCGGTTGATTTTCCGCGGGATACAAGCGTATTCAGTGCCCATGTTGCAGTCCACATGATATTGGAACGCGCCTCATAATTCTGCGGATCATTCACCGCGACGCGGCTCGCGTGGATCAGACCGCGCATCAGCCCCTCACTGATATAGTCGCTGGTGTTGTCGTCTTCGCCGGAGAAATACTGCTCGCAGATATGATTCATGATATCATAAATGCCGGCGGTCATCTGGTATTTCGGCAGCGTCATCGTATATTTCGGATTGAGAATCGAGAATTTCGGCATGACAGGCGTGCCGAACACATGACCGATTTTCAGCTTTGCATCGTGATTTGTAATGACCGCGCCTGCATTCATCTCCGAGCCGGTGCCCGCCATCGTCAGCACACAGCCGACCGGAACGATCTCACAGTCAGGCTCCTCGAAGCGAATGTAGTATTTCTCCCACGGGTCGTCATCGCAATGCACGGAAACGGAAAGCGCCTTGGAGTAATCGCAGACAGAGCCGCCGCCGACTGCAAGAATGAAATCGGCTTTGTGGGCGCGCGCAATCGCGATGCCCTCACGCAGTTTTTCGGCCGTCGGGTTCGGCATGACGCCCGCGATTTCCGCAGTTTGCTTGCCGCAGTCCTTCAGAATCGCGGTAATCTCATCATAGATTCCGTTCTTTTTGACAGAGCCGCCGCCGTAGACCAGCAGCACATTCTGTCCGTAATGCTTCATTTCTTCGCGGAGATACTGCAAAGCATCCGCACCGAAATAGAGCTTTGTCGGGTTGTGATAGCTGAAATTGCCAAGCATAACGATACCTCCGTTTATTTCTCTGCGTAAACTTCTTTTGCGATGCGGAATGCAGCCCATGCCTTCGGCCAGCCGGCATAGAAGGCAGCGTGCGTGATGATCTCCGCCATTTCCTCTGCGGTCACGCCGTTGTTTTTCGCGTTCAGAACATGATACTGAAAGGAACTGTCTACAAGCCCCTGTGCCAGAAGCGCCGTAACCGTAACAATGCTGCGGTCACGGAGCGAGAGCTGCTCCTCGCGGGACCAGACCTCGCCGAACAGTACATCGTCGTTCAGCTCTGCAAATTTCGGTGCGAATGCACCGAGCTGATCTCTGCCTGCTGTCTGTTTTACCATAATTGATCCTCCTTACAGTGCGTTGTATGCTTCATCATCGACCGGCTCACACCATTCGGTCGAACATTCCTCACCCGGCACCTCGACGGCGATATGCGAAAACCACGAATCGGCTTTTGCGCCGTGCCAGTGCTTTACATTTGCAGGAATTGTGATCACGGTACCGGCACTCAGACTGACCGGCGCCTTGCCCCATTCCTGATACCAGCCCTCACCGGCTGTACAGATCAGAAGCTGCCCGCCGCCCGCAGCGGCATGATGAATGTGCCAGTTGTTGCGGCATGCCGGCTCAAAGGTCACATTCGCAAGGAACACAGGGCATTTCCCGTATTCGGTCAGCGGTTTCAGATAGGACTGCCCCTTGAAATACTGTGCATAGGCGTCATTCGGTGCGCCGACGCCGAAGCTGTCGAGCTGCTCCATCGCGGTTTTGTCTGTAATTTTCATCATACACACTCCGTTCCTTTTTATTTTGACATTGTGTCAATTCTGATGTTTCTATTATAGCACATTCCTGACACCGTGTCAATCATTCTGCGCAATATTTTGAATTTCGGCACTCCGCACAATCCGAAGGGCTGCATTTTGTGCGGTTTTCCGGTCGATTTCTGCAAAATGGATGTTTTTGTCATAAGAAATGTCGTTTTTATCATTGTACTAGGCGTGTGTAGTATGATAAAATACAATCAGAAATAATCATCCGCAGCACAAAACCGAAAGCCATTGATTTCAAGGGGGATACTTATGAAAAAACACCGTTTTCTCGCAGCAGCGCTGACCTGCGGCATGCTTCTGAGCAGTCTGCCTTCCGTTCCTGCATCTGCCGGAAACTACCGCCGCGTCTCCGTTCACGACCCGTCTGTCGTCAAGCTCAATGACGGCAGCTATTACATCATCGGCTCGCATCTCGGCGCCGCTCGCTCAGGCGATCTGATGAACTGGACGACGGCTGCCAATTCCGCGGCAGGCAGCACCCAGACAACCTTCTTCAAAAACATCTACGCTGACCTCGCAATTCCGGAAAAATGGTCCAATACCAGCGCAGGATACAACCTCGCGGGCAATCTCTGGGCACCGGATATCATCTGGAATCCTGACATGCAGAAATACTGCATGTACCTCTCGGTCAACGGCGTGGACTGGCATTCCTCTATCGTTCTCTGCACCGCGGATCACATCGACGGGCCGTATACCTATCAGGGAACAATCGTCTGGTCGGGCTTTGAAACGAACCCTGCCAATGCTGCAAACAACTATAAAAACACCGATGTGGAAAAAGTGCTGGGCAGCAACCCGAACCTCAGCCGCTATCTGAACGGCGCGGGACGCTGGAATGCCGAATACGGCACAAACGCCATTGATCCGGCGGTTTTCTATGACGAGGGCGGCAATCTGTGGATGGTCTACGGTTCATGGTTCGGCGGCATCTATATGCTGGAGCTGGATGAAAAGACCGGTCTGCGCGATTACGGCGTCAAATACGAAACGAAGTCGAACGGCGGCGCGGTACAGTCCGACGCCTACATGGGCGTGCATGTCGCAGGCGGTCACTGGGTCTCCGGCGAGGGTCCCTATATCGAGTATATGTGCCCGCCCGGCAGCAGCAAGGGATACTACTACCTGTTCATCTCCTACGGTTACTTCAACAACCGCGGCGGCTACAATATGCGCATTTTCCGCAGCGAGAACCCCGCCGGTCCGTATACCGATATGAACGGCAATTCCGCTGTTTATGCCGCAGGCGGTGACAACATCGCCGGCAATATCGGACAGCGCCTCATGAGCAATTATCAGTGGAGCTGCAATTCCAGACCGAATACTGCACAGGGACATAATTCCGTTCTGATGGATGACGACGGCAAACTCTACTGCATCTACCACAATAAATTTGATGACAACTACGGCGGTCATGAGGTGCGCGTGCATCAGATGATCATGAGTGAGGACGGCTGGCCGACTGCCGCTTCCTATGAGTACGCCGGTGAAACGCTCTCTGCCAACGGTCACACGACTGAAGCGATTGTCGGTGACTACGAGCTGATCTGGCATAACCCGAACCAGAAGTTTGTCAATGAAAAATCGGCAGATGTCGAGAAGCCGATCAGCATTCGCCTGAATGCGGACGGTTCTGTCACCGGTGATATTTCCGCATCCTGGAAGATCACAAAGAGCGGCACACCGTATATGAGCTTTACATGGGGCGGCGTGACCTACAAGGGCGCATTTCTCGTGCAGCCCGACGAAGCAGCAGAGCCAGTTACCCGCATGACCTTCACTGCGACAGGCAGCAATATCTGCATCTGGGGCAGCAAAAAGACCCCCTATGACCTCAGTACCGATCTCGTAGACCGCACAGCGTCAGACAGCAAGCTGGTCTACAAGGCTTCTGCGCAGGAATATCCCATGAATTCCGCATATGCCGGAAACACCGGTCTGCTCAGCGGCGTTCCCTATTTTATCACCAGCCGCCACAGCCAGATGGTCCTTGACCTTGCGGGCGCAGACACCGCAGACGGCACCAATATCCAGCAGTGGAGCAGAACCGGCGGAAAGCAGCAGGAATGGCGGCTGCACGATGCCGGAAACGGCGACTGCTTCATCGTTTCCATGGCAGATGAGAGCAAGGCGCTCACCCTGAAGGACGGCAATGCTGAGCTTGCGGCATACACCGGCGCAGACAATCAGCTCTTCCGGCTGATCGAAAAGCGCGGCTCCTACGGCATCGTGTCCAAGGCGTCCGGCTACAAAAACGGTCTGGATGTCTATGACTGGAGCACAGAGAGCGGCGGCAACATTGCAGAATATGAATACTGGGGCGGTGACTGCCAGCTGTTCAATTTCACACCGGTCTGTCCGGCAGTCAATGACGGCAGCTACACGGTCCGCAATGTCAACAGCAATCTGTATCTCGGAAGCGGTGCTTCCGGCAGCGCAGAACAGACCGCACAGGCACAGCTCTGGAATATCAAGGCGCTGAGCGGCGGCATGTACAGCCTGACTGCGGCAGACGGCAGAGCACTGACGGTTACAAACGGTACGGGCGCCGACGGCGAAGATCTCGCACTGTCAGCGGCATCGGGGAATGCAGCACAGCAGTTCCGGCTGTATCCGAATGAAGACGGCTCCTATACGCTCCTGACCGGTGCATCGGGCGGCAAGTCCTGCGCAGATGTCTACAACATCAGTAAGGAAGCCGGCGCCAATATCTGCCAGTGGAATTACTGGGGCGGCAGCGGTCAGAAGTTCATTCTCGAACCGGCACCCGCAGCACAGTCCGCGGTGATCGGAGATGTCAACGCAGACGGCGTATTTGATCGTTCGGATCTCCTCGCACTGCGCGATTATCTTGTAACCGAGATCCGGACGCTTGCGGACTGGGAGGCAGGCGATCTGAACGGAGACGGCAGACTGAATGCAGCCGATCTCACCGCAATGAAGCGGCTGATGAACTGAATCCGAATAACAGAAAGCGGCACAGCAGAAAAAACTGCTGTGCCGTTTTTTTATGCATTTGCAAGGAGCAGTGCCAGAAGTGCCTTGACATCGGCAACCGTATGCATCGAATCTGCATCGAAATCGACTGTGGCAAGTGCATCGTCAGCAGGGATTTCCTCCGGCTCCAGCGCTTCCGCGATATACCGCATCAGCAGCACGGCATCCATGACATTCAGCGTACCGTCGCCGTTAAGGTCGCCCTGACCCGGTTTTGCATCGGTTGTTGTGGTGGTGGTTGTGGTTGTCTCGGTCGTGGTTGTGGATGTGGTTGTTTCAGTCGTGGTGGTAGATGTGGTCGTCTCGGTTGTGGATGCGGATGTGGTTGTCGCGGTTGTGGTGGTGGATGTGGTTGTTTCGGTTGTGGTGGTGGATGTGGTTGTTTCGGTTGTGGTGGTGGATGTGGTTGTTTC
>CAMNAY010000102.1 GCA_946531975.1 uncultured Ruminococcus sp.
AAGGAAAAAGAATCGAAATGGCTAAGCTGAAAGTTTACATCAAAGACACCCAGCACGAGGTGAAAATTCCGGTCGGTATCCGTCTGCTGATCCGCCGCTGCTGTCAGGCAGTCCTGACAACCGAGGGCTTCGGACACGACACCGAGGTCAGCGTCTCCTTTGTCAATAATGAGGAGATCCGCAAGCTGAATGCACAGTACCGCAATAAGGACATGGAGACGGACGTGCTGTCCTTCCCGCTCTGTGAAGGCGATCATCTGGAGATCAATGCCGAGAACGGCTATGTGCTGCTCGGTGACATCGTCATCTCTATGGAAATGGCGGTAAAACAGGCGAAAATGTACGGTCATGTGCTGGAGCGCGAGGTCGCGTTCCTGACGGTGCATTCCATGCTGCATCTGCTGGGCTACGACCACGAGAAGTCCTCTCTGGAGCAGCGCCAGATGCGCGAGAAGGAGGAGTCTGTGCTCGAAAAGCTCGGCTTCTCCCGCGATACCAGCTATATCGTACCGGACGAGCAGGAGTAATGCATGGAGCATAACGAAACCACAAAGATTCTTTTCGCCGCCATCGCAGGACACACCAACGCCGGAAAATCGTCACTGCTCAATGCGCTGATCGGCGAGAAGATCGCATCCGTCAGCCCCAAGCCCCAGACCACCCGCACCCGCATCACAGGCATCCGGAATATCGGCAGCACCCAGCTTGTCTTTACGGACACGCCCGGTCTGCATACTGCCCGCACGAAGCTGGGCGACCAGATGCTGAAAGCCGCACGGGAGGCTGTCTCCGATATCGACTGCGTCATCTTCATGCAGGACTGCACCCGACCGATCGGGGAGCAGGAGCAGACCATGCTCGATAACCTGACAAAACAGGGCACGCCGGTCGTCTTTATCTTCAATAAAATCGACCTGCTGAGCGATAAATCAAAGCTCGCACCGATGCTGCTGAATGCAGAAAACCGCTGGCATCCGAAGATGCTGATTCCGGTCAGCGTCACAAAGAATGACGGCGTGCAGGATGTGCTGGACGAGCTGCTCGGCATGGCAGTCGCAGGTCCGCATTATTTTCCGGAGGACATGCTGACCGACCAGCCTGAGCGCGTGCTGGCATCGGAGATCGTGCGGGAGCAGCTGCTCTATCTGCTTCAGGATGAGGTGCCGCACGGCATCGCCGTCGTGACGGAGCAGTTCTCCGAGCGCGAGGACAAGGATATCCTGAATATCTCTGTGCTGATCTACTGCGAAAAGGAATCGCACAAGCGCATCATCATCGGCAAGAACGGCGCCATGCTGAAAAAGGTCGGCGCGAATGCGCGGCGGGAGCTGGAAAAATTCTTCCGGATTCAGGTTAATCTTCAGACATGGGTCAAGGTCAAGGAGGACTGGCGCAACCGCGGTGCCATTTTGCAGCAGTTCGGTCTGAACAGCGATGCCTGATTTTTCCATGAAATAAACGGAGCATTCCGCATATGCTAGCTTCAAAAAGGAGGCTTGGCATATGCGGAATGATAATGCATATCTGACGAACTATATGGCAGAAAAGCGCGTGCAGCAAAGCTGGAACGCCTTTTGTGAAAGCGGCAGCATTCCGGCGTATCTTGCATACCGGAGCTGCTGTGCAATGCTGGAGGGCAAAACCGATGCCGACACATCTGACCGTCAGAGGACTGGTCATCCGTGAGACCGCTTACGGCGAGGCGGATAAGATCATTGATCTTCTGACCGAACAGGGCATCCGCACGGTGCGGGCACGCAGTGCGCGGAAACCCGGCGCGAAATATGCAGCACTGACGCAGCTTTTTGCCTACGGGGAATACTGTCTGCGGCAGAGCGGCGAGCGGTTTTTTCTTGACAGTGCGGTCTCGCTGAATCTGTATTTCGGACTGCGCAGTGATCTCGAAGCACTGGCGCTTGCATCCTATTTTTCCGAGCTGATCCGGCGAACCGCGACCGATCAGCCGCAGCCGCAGCTTCTGCGGCTGTTCTGTTATGCGCTGCATCATCTCTCAGAGCATGACCGCCCGCCGATGATGGTGAAGGCGGTCTTTGAGCTGCGGCTGCTGACGGAGCTTGGGCTGATGCCGGACATGCTCTGCTGTAAAAACTGCGGAGAATTTCTTCCGGCGAGGGTGCTGTTCCGGATTGAGCAGGCAGATTTTGTCTGTGCGGACTGTTCCGGCGCGGCGCTGCCTGAAGATATTGAAGGGACGGCATCGGTCTTGCAGGCGGTGCGGCATGTGATTTTTTCGGAATATGACCGGCTGTTCCAGTTCCGGCTGAAGAATGAGGCGCTGCCGCAGTTCGCGGAATATACGGAGCATTTTCTGCTGCATCAGCTCGGCGGTACATTCCACACCCTGAAATTTTACCGTGAACTAACCTCCGGCGGGAAGCATTCTCTCTGAGTGCTGGATTAGAACTGTCACAAATGTTTCGCGCAAGGCTTTTCAGGGACGTTGCCGAGATGATGCGTGAAGTCATGGAATCATCATACAAGTCTTACGATACAAAAAGAGCAGGGATACACCCTCCGGTCATGGAGATGTATCCCTGCTTTTTTCAGTTTCATTCAGACGCCTTTTCCAAACGGCTTATTCCATTACCGCATCCTTGAGCTGCACATAAGCGCCGGTTTCATCCTCATAGGTGTTGAATGTGCCGTGTATCACAATTTCAGAGCCTAGCTCCGGACAGTCGTCCGGATAATTGTCATATTCAAACGGAAAAGCACTTTTCAAATTGAGAATCAGCAGAACAATGCCCCTCCGTGTGTTCATAACACGAAGGGGCATAACTGACATATTGGGAGCCGCCGAAAAGCCGGGAAATATTCCGGCGCCGGATTACGGAACAGTGTAAACAGTCACAGTATTGCCTGCGGTAAAGCTGCCGCAGTCCTTGCCGCCTGCCGTCACCTGATAGGCTGCATTTTTGAGCAGATTTGCGCCGGCATAATACACCGTGCGGAAATTATTTTTCGAGGTCACAGAAACGATACTGTTTCCGCCGCTGGTAATATTCACCTGCGTATTGGGAGACTGCGAATTGCTGAAGACCACGCCGATGAGATTGGCGGTTGTCGTCGAAGCATCCGGCGCTGCGCAGGAGTTGCCGATCGCAACAAAGGTGCCGCCGGTCACTGTGAAGGAACCTTCGCAGTAGATCGAGCCCTTCTCCTCGCGGACTCCGCCGATGAAGGTGGAGTTTCCGCCGGTGATCGTGATATAGCCGTCGGTCTTGATGCCGTTGGTGCCGCCGTCGCAGTAAAGCGTGCCGTCCCAGATTTCGATGCCGTCATTGGAGTGCAGGCAGGATTTCGCCGCAGTGATATTGAGCGTTCCGCCCTTGACGAAGATATCATCGTCGCTCTGCACGCCGTGCGCATAGACGCCGGTAATATTGATCTCGCCCTCGCCCTTGAAGACGACGGTATCTTCGCTGAAGATTGCGCCGTTGTCATCGTCATGCGTGCCGCCGTCGGAGATATAATTCTTCGTGCCGGCAACAGAGTAGATCGTCACCTTTTTCGCCTGCTGGCAGCGGATCGCCGCGCCCGCCTTATTGGTGATGCTGCAATTATTGAGGTGCAGGCGCACCTTTTTCTTTTCGGTTTCAATGTAGATCTGACCGTTGTCGAGCGTACCGGAGATCTCATAGTCGCCGCCCTTGGAAATGATGATCTTGCTGCCGTTGATCGAGATGCCGTCGCCGTCAAATCTGGCAGAGGTGCCGTTCAGGTAGATATACTTGGTCGGTTTTTCCTCATCAGCCGGGTCAAGCTCGCTGTCCTCATTGGGGTCGGTCTGCGTTCCGCCGGAGGGCTGCTGCGTGCTGCCTGAAGAAGTCTTGGAATTCCCGCTGCTGCTGTTGCCGCCGGAGGAATTGTTTCCGCTGCTGCTGCCGCTGTTTCCGCCGGAAGCATTGTTCCCGCTGCTGCTGCCGTTATTACCGCCGGAGCTGTTCTTTTCCTCAGCAGGCTTGGAATCGGACGCTCCGCCTTCCTTGCTGCTGTCGTCGGACTTGCTGCTGTCGGATTTCTCACCGGAAACCTTGCTGCTGCTGTCGCCGGCATCCTCAGAGGAACCGGAATCAGAGCTGTCCTGACTGCTTTCATCCGCAGCGCCGGTATCTTCGCTGACGCTGCTCTGTGCAGAATTGCCCGCTGCCTGAGACTGATCGTCCTTGCCGCAGGCGGTCAGCGGACAGACCAGCATCAGAGCGGTCAGCCATGCGGCAATTTTCCCTTTTTTCAGATTGCGTTTCATAGCTCTTTCCTCACCTTTCGTAATACAAGGAAAGACCGAGGCAGCACCGTCCGGTGTCGGCGCCTCAGTCTTCCCCGAAATCAGAAATCAAAAATGAGCGGTCAAAAATTTACTTATTCTTTGTGTTATAGATCTGGTCATCGTAGCGATAAAGCACCAGTGTGACATTCAGATTGCCGTTGAGGGTGCGGATCTCGTCAATAAACTTTTTCTGGTCAATATCCTGCTTGACATGGACGTCGTAGACCAGATCAAAGAGTGTGCCGAAATCTGTGGTCTTGACTCTGCGGAGCTTCCACTCGGTTGTGTACTTGTTCATGATCGAGTCGAACAGACCGTTGTAGTTGAGGTCTTCGGGGATTGTGACCTTGAGAGTCATATCCTGTGTTTTCGGTGCTGCAAAATTCGTGAAGTGCAGCACGAGCAGCACAGCCGCCATGACGAGGAAGATCAGTCCGGCATAACCGACATAGCCGATGCCGCAGACAACGCCCATGACCAGTGCGAAGAAGATATACGCAATATCCTTCGGGTCGCCGGGGGCGGAGCGGAATCTCGTGAGCGAGAAGGCGCCGGTCAGCGTAATTGCCGCCTTGGTACCGCTGGAGTTGTCGATCATCAGGCACATCATGATAATGACGGTCGCGACCATAGAGGAGAGCATCGGCATTGCGATCACATAGCTCTGCGCGTAGCCGTGCTTGCGGTTTGTGAACATGTAGAGCAGTGAGATCAGAAATCCGAGAACGAGCGCGCTGCAAATACAGAGCATAACGATGCCGAGGGTCATATGCCCGCTGTTGTCGATCCAGTACTGCGACTGGTCATCGAACAGACGGGTAAAGGGGTTTGCGATTGCTGCGACGGAGTTAAGCATAAATAATCTTCCTTTCTTCCTGCTTTCCGGCAGCCTGCTCAAGAACAAAAGCCTGATAAGCCCTGCCGTATTTTGAAAAAGAATGTCTGCGGATCTCCAGCTCAGAGAGTGCCTTGCTCATCCACATCGGAATCGAGCCGGGGACCTTGATCTCCATGAGGCGCTGATCGTCCGGGATGATGAGATTGCCGTAGCTGCCCTTGGTGAGGGTCAGGTCATAGCGGCGCTCCGTCAGCTGACTGTCAAAGGTCAGGCGGAATTCCGGGTCATCCTTGCCGAAGAATGCGGCACGGCGGTAGCTGATATACTGCCGCGGTGCAATGGAGTTGTAGGAATTGAGAAAGACATCCATTTCCTTCATGATCTGCTGATCGAGGAAACGCTCGTAATAGGGCTTGACGCGTGTTGACACATAAGCCTCTGCATCAATGACGGACATGGTCACTCTGCGTTTGGTGACGATGCCGCCGATTTTCTTTTTGACTTCGAGAAACACCGGGGAATCCGGTGATGCGGGAGAGTAATAGCTTCTCAGGCGAAGCTTTTCCTTGTAGTAGGGTTTCTGGATACTGCGGCGGATCAGAAGATTATCCGGCGTATCGTAGTAAAGGTTGAAGATTCCGTAATCCTTGCCGTCCACACAGTACGGGTCAGGATTCATATGCTCATGAACGATCGGGAGCAAAGCCTCGAACTGTTCCAAAGACATCAGGAATTTCACTTCGCGCCGCTGGAATGTGCTGATTGCCATAATGCCTGCCTCCTTTTTTCATTTCACCCATTCTGCCGTTTCTTCATTTGAACGGTTTTCCCCCTCAGCTTAGCTTCAGTATACAGGAAGCAACTTAAATGAACCTGAATTTTCCTGCAATCTTTGTGAAATGTCTGTGTGAAACTGTGTTCAGCGTGTAGCGGTCAAAGCGTTTTGTCCGGTTCCGGAAAATGCCGCAGCGAACGATGTCATTTCAGCGGAAGGCCGTTGCCGTCCTTGTCGATGGCGCCGGTAAGGAGCAGAATGCCCTCGATGAATCCCCAGAGTGCGGAAATGGGGCTGAGAATGCCGCAGGAGCAGACGGTAAGCAGCAGCTGCGTCAGACCCGGACCGGTCTTGCCCTGAT
>CAMNAY010000103.1 GCA_946531975.1 uncultured Ruminococcus sp.
CGCAGACCCCAATCAGCCGATCCCGCTGACTCCGTCAGAGATCGCTGCAATGGGCGTCAATCTCGGCGAAACCGTTGAGATCAATCTCAGTGTCGGTGACAATGTCCGCATTGTCGGCACTGCAATGGACGGATTTACCGGTGTGGTTCAGAGCATCGACATCGAGGAGGGTACCTGCGAGGTGCTGGTCTCTATGTTCGGTCAGGAAACACCGACCAAGCTCGCGCTGACAGAAGTCTCGCGCGCAGACTGAAACCCGTCCGCTCTTGTTCAGACAGCAGTCCGCTGCATGACCGCAGATCAGGATGCGCTGTCGTGGGAGAGATCACCGGCATCTGACCGGAGATCCCGCCATATACCACATTATTTGGAGGTAAAATTACCATGGCACAAAAAGTAGTTGGCTTTATTAAGCTTCAGATCGCCGCAGGCAAGGCAACTCCTGCTCCGCCTGTCGGTCCGGCGCTCGGTCAGCACGGCGTCAACATCATGGGCTTCTGCAAAGAGTTCAATGAGCGCACCAAGAATGAAGCCGGTATGATCATCCCGGTCATCATCACTGTTTATGCAGACCGCACCTTCACCTTTATCACAAAGACCCCGCCCGCAGCAGTCCTCATCAAGAAGGCTTGCGGCATCGACAAGGCTTCCGGTGTCCCGAACAAGAACAAGGTCGCTACCATCACCAAGGACCAGATCCAGAAGATCGCGGAAACCAAGATGCCCGACCTCAATGCAGCTTCCCTCGAAGCAGCAATGAGCATGATCGCCGGTACTGCACGTTCGATGGGTGTCGTCGTCGCCGACTGATCCCCGCGGAAACGTCGCCGGTGGGAGGAACATTTCCGTTAGCCGGAGAATCCGCTCCGGCATACCACAGATTGATGATAAAGGAGTTTTTCATAGATGAAACACGGTAAGAAGTATGTCGATAGCGCAAAGGCGCTCGACAAGGCAAAGCTCTACGAGCCGAACGAGGCACTGGGCACTGTTTGCCAGCTCGCAAAGGCAAAGTTCGATGAGACCGTTGAGGCACACATCCGCCTCGGCGTTGACTCCCGTCACGCAGACCAGCAGGTCCGCGGCGCTGTCGTTCTGCCGAACGGCACCGGTAAGACCATCCGCATCCTCGTCTTCTGCAAGGAGGACAAGTATGAGGCTGCAAAGGCAGCTGGCGCTGATTATGTCGGCGGTCTGGATATGGTCGAGAAGATCCAGAAGGAAGGCTGGATGGAGTTTGATGTCGTCATCGCTTCTCCGGACATGATGGGCGTCGTCGGACGTCTCGGTAAGGTTCTCGGTCCGCGCGGCATGATGCCGAACCCGAAGGCAGGCACCGTCAATGCTGACGTTGCAAAGGCTGTTTCGGAGGCAAAGGCCGGTAAGATCGAGTACAGACTCGACAAGTCCAACATCATTCACTGCCCGATCGGCAAGGTCTCCTTCGGCGCTGAGAAGCTTGAGGAGAACTTCAACACCCTGCTCGAAGCAGTCGTCAAGGCAAAGCCGGCAGCAGCAAAGGGTACTTACCTGCGCTCTGTTACCGTCGCTTCCACCATGGGCGTCGGTGTTCCGGTTCTGACCACGAAGTTCGGTGTGTGATTTTTTACAGATCTGCAAACGCAAGGCAGAGAACAGTCAAAAGCTGTTCTCTGCCTTTTTATTGTCGTGCCGTTTCATTTCACCGGGCTCCGCGCCGCCGTGAAAAGGTGTTTTGCAGGCGAATGCTTGACTTTCGGCTGAATCCGTGTTATAATAACATGATATAGTATGTAGATTGGGGAATTATGCCCGCTCTGCATTCATATATTCTGCACAAACAAAACATGACCCGCTTGAAAAAGAGAAACCGGAGGCACATACTATGATCTATGTATTTCTCGCGGAAGGCTTCGAGGAAATCGAAGCGCTGACACCCGTCGATTGCCTGCGCAGAGCCGGCAAAACCGTTCAGACCGTCGGCATCGGCGGCAGCGTCATCAAGGGCGCGCACGGAATCACCGTCACCGCCGATCTGACCGAGGACGCCGTCGTGCTTGACGATGCGCTCGAAATGATCGTGCTGCCCGGCGGTATGCCCGGCACACGCAATCTGCAAAAGAATGAAACCGTCCGCAGCGCAATCCGCTTCTGCGAAAAACAGGGCATCTATATCGCCGCGATCTGCGCCGCACCCTCAATCCTCGGTGAAATGGGTCTGCTCAACGGCAGACAGGCTACCTGCTATCCGGGCTTTGAGCCGGAGCTGAAGGGCTGCAATGCCAAGGCTGTGCCCGTCTGTCAGGACGGCAGAATGATCACCGGCAGAGGTCCCGGCGCTGCGATGGACTTCGCACTGAAACTGGTCAGCACGTTCCTCGGCGATCCCGCCGCGGAAACGCTCGCAGGAAAAATGGTATATCACGCATGAACAGCATACAGGCAGAAAAGAAAATACTGCGCAGTGAAATGATGCAGATGCGGCGCGCCATGTCCGCAGAGGACAAAACCGCCGCCGATGCTGCAATCACCGCGCTTGTGATGCAGCAGCCGGAATTCAACGAAGCCAAACAGGTCTTCGCTTATGTCTCCATGCCGCATGAGGTCGGTACGCGCGCGATTCTTCAGGGCATTCTCAATGCCGGAAAAACGCTCGGTCTGCCGGTCTGTGCGCCGGAATCGCATACGCTGACCTTCTATCGGCTCGATTCCCTTGATGAGCTGCAAAGCGGCATGTACCGGATCCCCGTGCCGCCGACCGGTGCGGACAGATGTCTGTCGCCGGATGCGGAGACACTCGTGCTGGTTCCGATGCTCGCGATCGACCGCGCAGGCTATCGCCTCGGTGCGGGCGGCGGATACTATGACCGCTTTCTCGCGGCATACGGCAAAACCGTAAAGGTACTCGGCATCTGCTATGCAGAGAACGGCATCGCAGTGCTGCCGCACGATCAGTATGACCAAAGAATTATCTGCTGCGTTACGGAACAAAAACGGGAGGAACACAATGGCTGACGAGCTGAAGCCGCTGAATGACAGCGAAACACAGGAATCAGGCGGCGAAACTGCCGCAAACGAAACTGCTGCCGCATCGGATACCGATGCAGCAATGGAAGATGCAATGAATGAACTGGATGCCCTGCTCAGCGAAACCGAAGCCGGCGATCCGGCAGAGGATTCCGATGCAGCGCAGGATGATGAACCGGATGCATTCGATGATACCGATGATCCGGATGATCTTCCGGAAGGCGAGGGCATCACGGAAGATGCACCGCTGAGCGATGACGAAGATGCAGAGTCCGACGATGCAAAGCCAAAGAAGCCGGCTGCACCGAAGGGCGGCAAGGCACCGGAGGGCGCTGTCGCTGCTGCACTCGCCGCTGCGGAGCTTGGCAAAAACCAGATGTTTGAGGCGCGCTCCAGACAGAAGGCTGCAAAAAAGAAGTCCCACAAGCCGCGCCAGCGGACCATTGAGGAGGACATCCGTGACCTCGCAGAGGAGGAAAAGCAGTTCGACGAATGGGGCAGACCCATCCGCAGAAAGAAGAAAAAGCGCAAAAAGACCCGTAAGCTCTCCTGCACGCTCGTGCTGCTGACGCTGATCCTTGCGCTGTCCTCGGTGCTGTCCGTCGGCATTCTCGCCGTCGCAAAGGAAATGTACGGCATTGACAAGGACGTTCAGGAACGCGTGATCGTCATTCCGGAGGGTGCTTCGACGGCGCAGATCGCACAGCAGCTCGTCGATGAAAACTTCATCACGCTGCCCAAGGTCTTCCGCCTCGTGTCCCGCATGAACAAAATGGACGGCAAGTATATCGCCGGCGAACACGAGATCCGTGCCTCGATGAGCTACGAAGCAATGATCGAGGAGCTTTGTTACAGCCACGCCGAGGAGCGTGAGTATCAGCGCGTTACCTTCCGCGAAGGCATTACGCTGAGAGATGCCGCTAAAATTCTGGAGGAGCATGAAATCTGCAAGGCAGATGACTTCCTGTTCTATTTCAATGCGGGCGGCTACGGCTACCGCTTTGAGCAGTATCTGCCGGAACCGGGCTCGACTTCGCTGAAGTTCGACCGCATGGAGGGCTACTGCTTCCCGGATACCTACGAGTTCTATGTCAATGAAAACGCGAGCATCGTCGCACAGAAAATCTACGCGAACTTCGACTCCAAGCTGACCGACGGCGACTACAAGAAGATGGAGGAATGGGGTCTGACGCTCGATGAATTCATCACGCTCGCTTCGATCGTGCAGGCGGAGGCACCGTTCCCCGATTCCATGAGAATGGTCTCCTCGGTCTTCCATAACCGTCTGAACAATAAGACACTGTTCACGAAGCTCCAGTCTGACCCGACCAGAAAGTATGCGGAGAATGTCATCGCGCCGAATCAGGAGATTGAGAACGAAAACCAGCTCATCGCCTACAACACGTACAGCGGACCCGGACTCCCGCCCGGTGCGATCAACAGCCCCGGTCTGGACGCGATGCAGGCAACCCTGTATCCGGATGAGACCCCGTATTACTTCTTCAACGCAAATATCAACACCAAGCAGATCTATTATGCTGTGACCTATGACGAGCATCTCGCAAACCTCGCAAAGGTCGAACAGCAGTATGCTGAAGCAGAAGCCGCTGCAAACGGCGAAAATATTGCCGGAGGAAACAATGGCTAAACCCGAACTGCTTTGTCCCGCAGGAGATGCGGAATGCCTGACCGCTGCGCTGCAATACGGCGCGGATGCGGTCTATGTCGGTGCAAAAGAATACGGTATGCGTGCCGCGGCGAAGAACTTTGACTTCGCCGCGCTGCGCGATGCCGTGACGCTGGCACATGCACAGGGCGTGAAGGTCTACCTGACGGCGAATATCCTGCCGAGAAATGCCGAAATCGACGCATTCCCGGCTTTTTTAGAACAGGTACAATCGTGCGGCATTGACGCGGTCATTGCCGCCGATTTCGGATTAGTGACCATGATGCGAAAGCTGGCACCCGATCTTGCGGTGCATGCCTCGACCCAGACGGGCATCGTCAACTACCAGACCGCCAATGCGCTCTATGACCTCGGCGTGTCGCGGGTCGTGCTCGCAAGAGAGCTTTCGATCGCGGAAATCGCGGAGATCCGCGCAAAAACACCGAAGGAGCTGGAAATCGAGGTCTTTGTCCACGGCGCGATGTGCATGAGCGTGTCCGGGCGGTGTCTGCTGTCGGAGTACATGACCGGCAGAGATGCCAACCGCGGCGCCTGTGCGCAGTCCTGCCGCTGGAAGTACGCGCTCATGGAGGAGAAGCGTCCCGGACAGTATTTCCCGGTCGATGAGGACGGGGACGGCAGCTATATCCTCAATGCAAAGGATCTCTGCCTGCTGCCGTATCTCAAAGAGCTGCGCGAGGCAGGCGTCGATTCCTTCAAGATTGAGGGGCGCGCAAAGGCGGCGTATTATGTCGCGGGCGTGTCAAATGCCTACCGCATGGCGATCGACTGTCTGTTCGGTGAGCCGCCGCGCGAGGTGCCGGAGTGGGTCACGGACGAGCTGAACAACGTCAGCCACCGCCCGTATACGGTCGGGTTCGCGTTCGGACAGCGCAAAGACCTCATCTGGCACGAGCGAAACGGCTATATCCGCGGCTATGAGGTCGTCGGCATCGTGCAGCGCAGCGAAAACGGCAGACTCTATGTCAGCCAGCGCAACCGCTTTTTCGCCGGCGATACCGTCGAGATCCTGATGCCGCAGACCAAGCCGCCCGTGCTGACCGTCACCGACCTGCGAAACGGTGAGGGCGAGCCGATCGAAGCCGCAAATCATGCGGTCATGGACTGCTCCTTCCTCTGCAATCTCGATATCCCGCAGGGGGCGTTTGTGCGGAAACGTACAGCGGAATAAGGAGTATTCAGTATAATGTACGAAAAAGACGGCTGATTGCTGCCGGATTGGTGCTGATGATTGTTCTTTTGTGCATCGGCTTATCCGAAATGCCGCCGCCAAGCTGAACTGCTGAATCAATACGGAATCCGAAAGGGAAGCGCTGATTTAAGGTATCGCTTCGCGTCACCTCGCCAAAGGGTCATTGACGCTTTGGAATCCTGATTATAAGAAAGGATAGAAAATACGCACTTTTCTATTGCGACTGAAAATGGGATTCTTAAGGGACGTTTGTCCCTTAAGCAGGGGCTTGGGGACGTTTAATCCATCGGAGATACATTTTTAATCCGCCGGAGGAACCTCTTATGAACCTCTTTGACAAAATCGAACCGCTGCTGCTTCAGGTACAGAAGCCCGCA
>CAMNAY010000104.1 GCA_946531975.1 uncultured Ruminococcus sp.
GCTTCTCCCGCTGCCGGTCCGGTCGGTGCTGACGGTTCTGCGCTCGCTGCGCTATGTCTATGACGGCGCGAAATGTCTGGCGCGCGGAAAGATCGAGGTGCCGGTGCTGGATGCGACGGCAATCGCGGTGTCTGTTCTGCGCGGCGATTACAGTACGGCGTCCTCTGTGATGTTCATGCTGCATATCGGCGAAATTCTGGAGGACTGGACGCACAAAAAATCTGTTGACGATCTGGCGCGGACGATGTCGCTGGGCGTGGAGCATGTCTGGCGGCTGGAGAACGGTCAGGAGGTGCTGACTGCCGTTTCGGATCTGCGGAAGGGCGACCGGATGATCGTCCGCACCGGCAGCATGATCGCGCTGGACAGCAAGGTGATCGCCGGCGAAGCAATGGTCAATCAGGCTTCCATGACCGGCGAATCGGCACCTGTACGGAAGGCGGCGGGCAGCTATGTCTATGCCGGAACCGTGGTTGAGGAGGGAAGCTGCACAGTGCAGGTCGAGAAGGTCTCCGGCACAGGCAGATATGACCGCATCGTGCGGATGATCGAGGACTCGGAAAAGCTGAAATCCGCCGCGGAGGACCGTGCCTCGCATCTCGCCGACCGCCTTGTCCCGTACAGTCTCGGCGCGACGGCGCTGACCTATCTGCTGACGGGCAATGCAGCAAAGGCGCTTGCGATCCTCATGGTCGATTTTTCGTGTGCACTGAAGCTCGCGATGCCGGTCTCTGTGCTTTCTGCCATGCGGGAGAGCAGCACCTACGGTATTACCGTCAAGGGCGGCAGATTCATGGAGGCAGTCGCGGAGGCGGATACGATTGTGTTCGACAAGACCGGTACGCTGACACATGCACAGCCGCGTGTCGTGCGGGTGATCCCGTTCGGCGGACATGATGCGCAGGAAATGCTGCGGCTCGCTGCGTGTCTGGAGGAGCATTATCCGCATTCAATCGCCAATGCCGTGGTTTCGGCTGCGGCGGAGCGCGGACTGCTGCATGAGGAACGGCACTCTGAGGTGCAGTATGTCGTCGCACACGGCATTTCAAGCAGCATTGACGGGCAGAAGGTCATCATCGGCAGCTATCATTTTGTGTTTGAGGATGAAGGCTGCGTGATTCCGGAGGGCTGGCAGCCGGAATTTGACGCCCTTCCGCGGGAATATTCTCTGCTGTTCCTTGCAATCTCCGGAAAGCTCGCCGCAGTCATCTGCATTGAAGACCCGCTGCGTGCAGAGTCCGGCGATGTTGTCTCGCAGCTGCGTGCGCTGGGGATGAAGACCGTCATGATGACGGGCGACAACAAGCGCACCGCCAAGACAGTCGCGGCACAGATCGGTGTCGATGAACTGTATTATGAGGTGCTGCCGGAGGATAAGGCGGCATTCATCCGCAAAGAGCATGAAGCCGGCAGAACGGTCGTAATGATCGGCGACGGCGTGAATGATTCGCCTGCACTGTCGGAATCGGACGCGGGCATTGCAATCAGTACGGGAGCAGCAATCGCGCGGGAGATTGCGGATATCACGATCTCCTCGGAGGATCTCTATGCGCTCGTAACGCTGAAAAAGCTGAGCAATGCACTGATGCAGCGGATCAGTCAGAATTACCGCACGATCATCGGGTTCAATTTCGGACTGATCGTGCTGGGCGTCGCTGGCATTCTCCCGCCGACTGCATCCGCCTTTCTGCACAACGGCTCGACACTGGCGATCGGGCTGCACAGTATGAAGAATCTGCTGCCGTAAAACACAGAAAAAACCGGTGCGCGGTCTGTTCTGACCGCGCACCGGTTTTTGTTTCTTTCAGATGATCCCTGACTTTTGACGGATCATGCGCCGAGCTTGTCGTACGTGATTCTCTGCGCGAGGTATTCGAGCAGCAGGGAGAGGTCGTTGACATCGACGGTGCCGTCATAGACAACGTCTGCATTGAGCTTGCTCTGTTCCGTGATATCGTCTTCCTTCAGCGTTGCATCGGAAACGACTGCGCGTGCGAGCAGAACCGCATCGGTGACATTGACCTTGGTATCGCAGTCCACATCGCCCCACTTGACTTCCTTGACCGGAGGCTCAGGCGTTGTCGTAGTGGTGGTTGTGGTGGTCGTGGTGGTGACAACAGCATACTCATAATATGCGGTGACATCGCTCAGCGTGATGCTGTTGACGAGCTTGTCGCTGCTGTCTGCGCCGTAGTAGTAGCCGAAGGTCAGATTGCCGTACTTGCCGTCTGCAATGACATCATCCGGAATGATCCACATGATCTCCTGTGTTTTGCCTGCTTCGAGGATTGCGTACTGGAAGCCGGAATACTGGTCAGCGGAGTTCTTGTCGGAGACGCCGACGCCGAACACGAGCTTCTTGATCTCAGACGGGCAGCTGACGGTGAATTTCACAGCGCCGAGCTTCGAGTTCTCGTCGAGATTCAGATCGCTCAGCTTAATGGAAGCGGTGTTGGTCTTGTCATCGCCCTGCGTCAGCTTTTCGCTGACAGACAGCGATTCGGTTGTGTTGTACGGGATCGTCTTTTCGACGGTGTATGTGCAGGTTGCGGATTTCAGCGTGACTTCCTTGAGCTGCGTGTAGCCGCTGTCGGTGTTGTCGCCGTACCAGAACTGGAAGGAGACTGCATCGCCGCTGCCGCAGGTGACATACTCCTGAATCTCAGACGGGACATCCCAGACTGCTTCCACCCAGCCGCCGCAGTCAGAGAGCGTTGTGCCGGTTGTAGGCTTGATCGGCAGATCCTCGATGCCCGGCTCAGGGTTGCCGTCCTCATCGAGACCGTGCTCATTGTACCAGTAACCCTTCTTGGTTTCCGGGTCGTCGCCGACAGTCAGCCAGTACTCAGAGTCCGCATCAGACTTGTAGGCAACATTCAGACCGCAGCCGTACATGAAGGTGCTCATATCGGTTTCGGACGAAACCGAGAAGGTGAAGGACTCAATCGTGACTTTTGTGTCGGCGCCTGCTGTGATGCCGAAATCGGTGTACTTCAGCTTGCGGGAGTTGATCGGGTCGCCCTCCTCCCAGGTAGAAGCGCCGGTCTTGGGATCGGTGTACTCCTCCTCATCGTGACCCGCAGTCAGCACGGCGTCGATGTCGTCGATCGTGCCGGAGAGCGTGGTGGAGACCGTAGCGGTGCCGTCTTTGTTGTCCTTGAAGGAATAGGCGCCGCTCTTTGCATTGTTGCTGCTGGGCTTGTCGGGCTTATCGGGTGTCGAGCTGCCGGTGTCATTGGAGACAACCTTGTCGAGCGTCAGGGAGCCTTCGCTGTAATAATTCCGGAATTCGTACTTGCCGCCGGAATATCCGAGCTTGACCTTGGAGACGTCGATTTTGATCGGGGTCGAGGTGTTTGCTGTCAAAGTTGTCTTGCCTTCTGTGACTTCCGCCCAGTAATCGGGCGCGACGGATGTGCTGCATCCGAAGCCCCACGAGAAATCGCAGGCTTTTGTCGATGTCACATAGAAGGTGATGCTGGAGACGTCGCTGCCCAGTTCGGAAATGCTTCCGGAGTACTTGGCATCGACGGCGATGGTTTTTCCAACCTTGACTGTTTCAGCGGATGCTGTGGCGGTTGGAAAGGCTGCCATGGTCGCGGTGATTGCGGCACAGACAGCTGCGGAGACGAATCTCCTGAATGTGGTAGTGGTGCGCATAAAAATTCCCCTCTCCTTCGGCGCGGTGCGGAAACCGGTTTTTCCTGCATGCCGCTGCCGAATATAATAATATTGATATTGTATCACAAAATTGTGAACAGCGTGTGAATAATTGGTGACAAATGACAAGTTGTCTGCAAAAGTTGCACAAGAATTCAAAAAAAGAATATGAATTTTCGGAAGGGGCTTTACTTTTACAAACTAATGTGTTAAAATATAAGTACGAAGATATGAATGCTGCATCAGCAGCGGATATAAGGAGGCAGAATCTTATGTTCAAGCCGATGGATGAAGCGAATCTGAAAGATCTGTATGAGGCGTTTGCCGTTTTGCAGACGCCGGAGGAAATTGCAATGTTCATGCAGGATCTTTGTACACCGCAGGAGCTGGTCGCGATCGCACAGCGTTATCAGATCGCAAAGCTGCTCTCTGAGGATTACCGCTATGCCGAGATCGTAGAGAAGACCGGCACCAGCACCGCGACAATCAGCCGCGTCAACCGCTCGCTGAGCATGGTCAGCTCCGGCGGCTATGCGATTGTGTTTGACCGCCTGAAAAAGCAGAAGGACGAGGCATCTGCGGAATGAATCCGCGGCAGAGTTACAGCGCCTTCGCACAGTATTACGACGCCCTGACCGGAAATGTTGAATATGCTGAAAGAGCGGCGCATTTGCAGCAGTGCATTGACAAGTGGCTGCCTGCGGAAATGCCCGACCGTATCCTGCTGGATCTTGCCTGCGGAACCGGTTCGCTGTCCGAGGAATTCGCAAGGCTCGGCTGGGATGTCATCGGCATCGACAGCTCAGAGGACATGCTGAATGAAGCACTGGACAAGAAATATGACAGCGGGCTGCCGGTGCAGTATCTGAAGCAGGATATGCGTTCCATTGATCTGTTCGGAACGATCAGCGTGACAGTCTGTGCGCTTGACAGCCTGAATCATCTGCAATCCGAGCAGGATCTGCGGCGGACATTCACGCGGGTCAATCTGTTTTCCAATGAAGGCGCGCTGTTTTTGTTTGATGTCAACACCGAGTACAAGCACCGGCAGGTTCTCGCGGATCAGTGCTTTGTGTATGAGCTGCCTGAGGCGCTTTGTGTCTGGCAGAATCATCTGGAGAACCGTGCGCCGGATTACCCGGTGACGATTGAGCTGGACTTTTTTGAGCATACGCAGGGGCGGAATTATCTGCGGGATTCAGAGGAGTTCACGGAGCGGATCTATCCGCCGGAGACACTGGAAGCACTGCTGAAGGAAACGGGCTTCACGCTGCTGGAGGTTCTGGACGGTGACACATTCGCTGCGCCTGTTGCGGAAACGCAGCGGCTCCTGTACATTGCCCGCGCTTCAGGCGGACAGCGCCGGACAGCGGAGCGTGCGGAATAAATCCGCGGGCGGCATCTGTTTGCACATCTGCCGCTGAATCCAAACAGAAATCTTTTTTTTGTGAAGGTGACATATCATGAAGGGAATCTTGAAACGCTATCTTTCGGGAGACGGCGCAGTGGTCTGCTCTGTCCTCGACGGTACCGGAATGTGCCGCGAAATGGAGCGGATTCATAAAACATCGGCAGTCTGTACGGCTGCGCTCGGACGCCTCTCCATGGCGGCGTCCCTCATCGGCTATACGCTGAAAAATCCCGGCGATACCGTGACTGTCCGGCTAGACGGCGGCGGTCCGGCAGGCATTCTGCTTGCCGTCGCTGATGATCTCGGCAACGTCAAATCCTATGTCGATCACCCGGTCGTCGAGCTGCCGCTCAATGCAAAGGGGAAGCTCGATGTCGCAGGAGCGGTCGGCACAGACGGTACGCTCTTTGTCATCAAGGATCTCGGCATGAAGGAGCCGTATTCCGGTCAGACTGCGCTGGTTTCCGGCGAGATTGCCGAGGATGTGACGCAGTACTTTGCAGACAGCGAACAGGTTCCGACTGCCTGCGGTCTGGGTGTTCTGGTCAATCCCGACCTGACTGTCAGCTGCGCCGGCGGATATCTGGTGCAGCTCCTGCCGTTTGCGCCGGAGAGCGACATTGCACAGCTTGAGGAGAATCTGAAGGATGTCACGAGCGTTACTGAGCTGATGCAGAGCGGCATGGATGCCGATGCCATCGCACAGAAGCTGATGAACGGGCTGAATGCTGAGCTGCTTGACGAATCTGAGCCGGCTTATGCCTGCGACTGTTCCAGAGAGCGGACTGCAAAGATGCTTCAGTCGCTGGATGTTCCGACGCTGCGGGATATGGCAGTCGAAATGCCGGAAATCGAGGTCTGCTGCCACTTCTGCACGAACAAATACGTGTTCACGCCCGCAGAGATCACGGCCATGGCGAATGCCAAAGAGCAGAAAGATAATTAAAACAAAATTATTTTGTAAAATTGAAAAAAAGCACTTGACAATCCGCGGCTTTTCGTGTATAATAATAAGGCACTGCTAATGACAGTGCTTGTCGGGAGCATAGCTCAGCTGGGAGAGCATCTGCCTTACAAGCAGAGGGTCACAGGTTCGAGCCCTGTTGTTCCCATATGGCCTGGTAGTTCAGTTGGTTTAGAACGCCGCCCTGTCACGGCGGAGGTCGTG
>CAMNAY010000105.1 GCA_946531975.1 uncultured Ruminococcus sp.
CTCCCCTGCGCCGGAGGAAGCACCGGTCTTCCGGTCCTCCAATTCGCAAATCGTCAGTGTCTCAGAGGACGGTACTGTCACACCGCTGCAAAACGGAACGGCTGTCATTATCTGCGAGAGTGAGGGAATCAGCTATCCGTGCGAAATTACCGTTCAGTTCCCGTATCAGATAAACTTTACGGATTACGCCGCGAAAAAGCAAGGCGACGGCATCTCCCTCGGTCTGCTCCCCAAAGACGACAATACACCGGTACCGATCTGGGGAAGCAGCGATCCGGAGGTCGCATCTGTTGATGAAAACGGTCAGGTCACACTCCTCAAGGAAGGAGAAGCGGTCATTACCGCTGTGGCGGACGGCTACACTTATTCCTGTCACGTCAGCCTGCTCCCGTACCTGCTCGGCGACGTCAACGAAAACGGTGTGGTCTCTGTCGAGGACGCACAGCTGACACTGCTGTACTATGTTGAGCAGCTGATCGGCAAGACAGGCGGTCTGACTGCACATCAGCAGCTTGCCGCGAATGTATACGATGAGAGCAAAATCGACCTCACGGACGCGTGCATCATCCTGAATTATGCGACGAACATTCTCGCCGGCAATACACCCAAGTGGGAGAATGTCATCGCTGCCTACTTATCCTGAATCTCACAGCATTCCAATGCCTCCGGATATCTCCGGAGGCATTTTTTCGCGATTTCGCACACGCAGGCAGAAATTTCCGGCGCAAAATTCAAAATAGCCCTTGACATTCATGTGAAGTTCGGTTATAATAAATATGAAGTTAGAGTGCTGTTTGTCTGAACTTCAGAAAACGCACCTGCAAACACATGAAGTTCAACTTCATACCGGAGGGAACCGCCCATGAAATTCGGAGAAAAAATCAGAAAACTGCGCACCGAACAAAAATATACACTCGCAGATGCCGCTGCCGCCTGCGGCATCTCCACACGCGCCTATATCGCCTATGAGCAGCAGGGGACATATCCGCGGAAACGGGAGATCTATGAAAAACTCGCGGCGCTGTTCCGCGTCAATGTCAATTATCTGCTGACGGAGGATGAGGAGTTTGTCATGCAGGCAGCAGATCAGTACGGCAGCCGCGGAAAACGGCAGGCGGAACAGCTCGTCGCAGAGCTGACCGGACTGTTCGCAGGCGGAGAACTGAGCGAGAGCGACCGCGATGCCGTGATGATCGCGCTGCAAAAAGCGTATTTCGACTGCAAAGCGGACAATCAGAAATACAGCCGCAAAACGGACGGAGATGCTGAATAAACCGGAGGAAATGCATGGATTCTTACGAGGTTTTTGAGCAGGCAAACCGCCTGATCCGGCATCACGGCACCAACGACCCCGAAACGCTCGCACGCGAACTCGGAATCTGGATCTATCACTTTTCGGAACCGACCGAGCTGCTCGGCATGTACACCTACCAGTGGAAGCACCGCATGATCTTCATGAATCCGAATATCAGTGACGAGCTGTACCGCATGGTGCTCGCACATGAAATCGGGCATGACCAGCGGCACAGGGCACTGGCAGGCGTCACCGCCATGCAGGATTTTGCGATGTTTTCTGCACCCGATGCCGCGAATATCACAGAATATGAAGCCAATGCCTTCGCCGCACATCTGCTGATCGGCGAGGACGAAATGACATCGCTGTTCCGGAGCGGGTACGATCTGGACGGCGCTGCCAGTATGCTGAACGTCAACCCGAATCTCCTGCTCATCAAGCTGCGGGAGATGAACCGGATGGGACGGCGCTTCCGGCTGCCGTTCGATCCCGATGCAAAATTTCTGAAGCATACCGCCTACTGATCCGGAGGGAGGTGTCCGCCGTGCCCGCAATCATCTGCACAGACCTGAAGTCCTTTTATGCGTCCGTGGAATGTGTCGAGCGCGGGCTGGACCCGCTGAACACCAACCTGATCGTCGCAGACCCCACCCGCACCGAGAAAACCATCTGCCTCGCGGTCTCCCCTTCCCTGAAGGCGGTCGGCGTCTCCGGCAGACCGCGCCTGTTTGAGGTCATACAGACCGTGGCGCAGGAAAATGAGCGCCGCCGGCGCCGTGCCCCGAACCGGGAATTCACAGGCAAATCCTGCCTTGCCGATGAGCTTGCGAAGAATCCTGCGCTGGAGCTTGACTATATCACCGCACCGCCGCACATGCGCAGATACATGGAAGTCAGCACCGGCATCTATCAGATATATTTGAAGTATGTTGCGCCGGAGGACATCCATGTCTACTCGATTGACGAGGTGTTTATCGACGTGACTGCCTACCTCCGGACCTATCGCTGCACGGCACATGAACTCGCGATGCGAATGGTGCGGGATGTCCTGAAAACCACCGGCATCACCGCCACAACCGGCATCGGCACAAATCTGTATCTCGCCAAGGTTGCAATGGACATTGTCGCGAAGAAAATGCCGCCGGACAAGGACGGCGTCCGCATTGCTGAGCTGGACGAAATCAGCTACCGGCAGAAGCTTTGGTCTCACCGCCCGCTGACTGATTTCTGGCGCATCGGCGGCGGCACCGCGCGCAGGCTGGAAAAGGAATACATCTACACAATGGGCGATTTAGCGCGCTTTTCGGAAACCGGAGAAGATCGGCTCTTTCATCTGTTCGGCGTCAATGCAGAGCTGATTATCGACCACGCATGGGGCTATGAACCGACGACACTCTCCGAGATCAAGGCGTACCGTCCCGAAAGCCGGAGCGTTTCACAGGGGCAGGTGCTTCCCTGCCCGTACACCGCCGAAAAAGGCAGACTGATCTGCCGCGAAATGATCGACCAGCTCGCACTGGATCTCGTGCGGAAGGGGCTCGCTGCCGACCAGCTTGTGCTGCACATCGGCTATGACCACACCGGCATTCCCGCCGATTACAGCGGGAAGCTGGAGGTCAATTATTACGGCAAGATCGTACCAAAACCGGCACACGGCTCAGTCAATCTCGGACAGTACACCGCCTCCTCGAAGCTGCTGACCGCCGCCGCAATGCAGCTCTACGACCGCATCACCGATCCGGAGCTGTTTGTCCGGCGGCTGAATGTAACCGCCAACCATGTCCTGCCCGAACACGAGATCGGCAAAGATGCCGCACCGATACAGTACGGGCTCTTTGACGACGTCGAGGCGCTGGAACGCAGACGCAAAGCGGAACTGCTCCGGCAGAAAAAAGAACGCCGGCTTCAGGAAGCCGTGCTGATGCTGAAGGAAAAATACGGAAAAAACGCCGTCCTCAAGGGCATGAACTTTGAGAAGGGCGCGACCGCGATCGAACGGAACGGACAGGTCGGCGGTCACAAAGCATAGGAAATGACGCATGAACGAATTATTGATTACAGAAGCCCAAATCGACTGGTCCGGCATCGCATCGGACAGCTATCTGCGGAAGATTCCGGCGATCTCCTCACTGGATTCGCTGACATTTCACAAGCCGGTGACATTCTTCGCCGGGGAAAACGGCAGCGGAAAATCAACCCTGCTGGAAGCAATCGCCGCCGCATACGGGTTCAATCCGGAGGGCGGCTCGCGGAATTACAGCTTTTCCACATACGATTCCCACTCGGAGCTGTACCGCTCCGTGCGGCTGGTCAAGGGATACCGCCGCGCCAGATGGGGCTATTTCCTGCGGGCGGAAAGCTTTTACAATGTCGCATCTGCGGAGGAGGAATACAGCAGGCTGTCCCGAAAAGGTCCGGAATATTACCACAGAGCCTCGCACGGCGAGAGCTTTCTGAAGCTCGTGCAGAATAACTTTTCCGGTGACAGCATCTATCTGCTCGACGAACCGGAAGCCGCGCTCTCACCGCAGCGGCTTCTGACGCTGATGATCGAGATCAGCCGGTGTGCAGAAAACGGTTCGCAGTTTCTCATCGCAACGCATTCCCCGATTCTGCTGGGGCTGCCCAATGCCGAGCTGCTGAGCTTTGACGGCGGGACAATCCGCCCCTGTGCCTATGAGGATACCGAAAGCTACCGCATCACAAAAATGTTTCTCGACGACCGCAGACGAATCCTGCATCAGCTTGGGATTCTGTAACGCAGACCCGAAAGGAGCTGAACACAGACATGGACAATTATGCGGATATCATGCAGCACCCGCGCTATCAGCTCCGGCACCACCGTCCGATGCCGGCTGCCGGCAGAGCAGCACAGTTTTCGGCATTCGCTGCCCTGACCGGCTTCGATGAGGAGATCGGAGAAGCAGCGCGTCTGACCGACCCGTATCAGGAAATGGCAGCGGATGACCTCGACGAGCTGAACGCCGCATTCCGGCTGCTCCTCGACCGCGCCCCGGAGCAGCCGCTCGTTACGGTCACCTGCTTCCGCCGCGATGCGCACAAGGAGGGCGGCGCATATGTCTCCTTCACCGGAAGATTCCGCTTTTTCGATGCCGCAGAGGGCATGCTGAAATTCACGGACGGGACTGCGGTCCCCTTCGCCGGAATCCGGCACATCCGGATCGAACAGGTCTGAATGATCCCGCGGCGCTGTCCAAAAAACGCTTGACTTTTCAGCCGGAGTGTGCTATAATTGAAAATTAAGGGGAGCTTGTAGACAGGCTGAGAGGAAAGCAACGGAGCTTTCGACCCATAACCTGATTTGGATAATGCCAACGTAGGGAAATACCGGTATCAGACGGGGAAGCTGCGGTTCGGCGGCTTCCCCTTTTTATTGGAACGGAGGGATACAATGGTCAAAATCAACGGAACAGAGCAGGACATCGCCGGAAAAACCGTCGCAGAGCTGCTCGAAGCAGAAGGCTATGATCTGCTGAAGGTCGCAGTCGAGCTGAATGAGATGATCCTGCCGAAAGCACAGTACGGCAGCACAGCCCTGAAGGACGGCGACACGGTCGAAGTCGTCAGCTTTGTCGGCGGCGGCTGATATGACTGCACTGACAAAAGAAGCGCTCTATGCCGCGCTCTGTGCGCGCCACGGCGAAGAACTCCAGCAGAAATTCGCTGCGGGCGCGGTTGCAGTCTGCGGACTGGGCGGGCTCGGCTCAAATATCGCGATTGCACTGGCGCGCGCAGGCGTCGGGCATATCCGCATCATCGACTTCGACCGCGTGGATATTTCCAACCTCAACCGGCAGCAGTATTTCCCCGCACAGCTCGGCATGTACAAGACCGACGCACTCGGCGATACGCTCCGGGAAATCGGGCTTTGCTCGGAGATCACTGCCGACTGCGTCAGGCTGACACCGGAGAATATTCCGGTATTGCTGAAGGACGCGGATATCATCTGTGAGGCGTTTGACCGCGCCGACCAGAAGGCAATGCTCGTCAATACGGTACTTGAGCAGCTTCCGGACAAGATCCTTGTCTCCGGCTCAGGCATGGCAGGGCTCGGCTCTCCGAACACCATCAGAACACGGAAGATCGCAAAGAACTTCTATCTCAGCGGCGACGGCGAAAGTGATTCCGGCAGCGGTCCCGGACTGATTTCTGCACGGGTCGCGGTCTGCGCCGCACATCAGGCAACAACGGTTCTCCGGCTGCTTGCCGGCGAAACAGAACCGTAATGACCAGAAAGGAACAAATCCAATGAACAATGATGACAAGCTGATCCTCGGCGGACATGAATTTTCTTCGAGATTCATTCTCGGCTCCGGCAAATACTCGCTGAAGCTGATTGAAGCCGCCGTCAAATACGCCGGCGCAGAACTGATCACACTGGCAGTCCGCCGCGCAAACACCAAGGAGCATGAGAACATTCTCGACTACATCCCGAAGGGCGTCACGCTCCTGCCGAACACCTCCGGCGCGAGAAATGCCGATGAAGCAGTGCGCATCGCGAGACTCGCAAGAGAGCTCGGCTGCGGCGATTTCGTGAAAATCGAAATCATGCGCGATACCAAATATCTGCTGCCGGACAATGCGGAAACCGTCAAGGCGACTGAAATCCTCGCAAAAGAGGGCTTTGTCGTCATGCCGTATATGTACCCCGACCTCAACACTGCGCGGGATCTGGTGAACGCGGGTGCTGCGTCGGTCATGCCGCTGGCAGCGCCGATCGGCTCGAACAAGGGACTCGCAACCAGAGATTTCATCCAGATTCTGATTGATGAAATCGACCTGCCCATCATCGTCGATGCGGGCATCGGCAGACCCTCGCAGGCTTGTGAGGCAATGGAAATGGGTGCGGCTGCGGTCATGTCGAACACCGCGCTCGCGACTGCCGGCGACCTGCCGGTCATG
>CAMNAY010000106.1 GCA_946531975.1 uncultured Ruminococcus sp.
TGACGGATCAGAACGCCGTGGAAGTCATCGACCTCTACCGCACTGTCATCAGCAGCTGGGATGCCGGCATTCTGGTCATCAACGGTCAGGTCACATACAACACGTATCATGACACCATTCAGATCAACTACCGGTTTCCGGATTCGGAATATCATACGCAGTACAATGCATACATCGAAAAGCTCGATGCGATCCTCGCAGGCGTGAATCCGCAGTGGTCGGATGTCGAAAAAGCACTGTATCTTCACGACTATATCGCGGTGCATTACGACTACGACTTCGCTGCGTATTACGGGAAAATCACGCGCTCTGACCGCGAGCAGTATTCTGCCTTCGGCATGCTCAAAAACGGCTGCGCGGTCTGCGAAGGCTACTCCGAGCTGTATGCAATATTGCTGCACCGGCTCGGCATCGACGCCGCAGTTGTCACCAGCGATCAGCTTGGACATGCGTGGAACATTCTCCGCATCGGCGGGAGCTGGTACCACACCGATGTCACATGGGATGACTCCTCCGTGCATTACGCCGGACTCACCGATCATATCAATTTTCTGCGGACTGCCGGTCAGATGCGGGAATCCGGACATGATGCCGACGACTGGGTCACCTCGTGGCATACCGATGTGACCGGTCTCGCCGTACCGGATACCTTCAGCCATGCATTCTGGCTGGAGACGGATGCCGCGATCCTCCCGCAGGGCGGCGGCTGGATCTCCGTCTGCGGCAGCGAACCCTGTCAGCTGATCCGGAATACCGGCATCGCTGCGGACGGCACTGCATCGCAGACCGTTCTCTGCACGCTCGATGAATCTCAGGCGAAATGGCTTGTGTTCGACAAGCCCGGCTATGTATGGCGGAATCCGTATGTTGTCCCTGCCGTGATCGGAGATACCGTATTCTATACGACGCCGTATGCGGTCTATGCGCTCTGCGGGGAACAGGCGGTTCCTGTCCGGACGCTGACCGATGCGGAACAGAGCAAGGGATTCATCTACGGGCTGTACGCACAGGGCGATACGCTTTACTTCGGCATCGACACGAAGCGGCGGTCTGCCGAGGAAACGCTGGAACAGGGCGTTCCGTATTACGCGATCGAGGCGGCGCAATGGCAGGCGGCACTCCCTGCTGCCGATCTGCCGTATGATCTCAACGAAGACCGGACGGTTTCCGCCGCGGACGCCGTCGCGCTTGCACGCTGCATCGCAGAGACACACCCCGCGGACAGCTTCCGGTTTGACAAAGCGGATCTGGATGCGGACGGCATCCTCTCGCTCAGCGATCTGAACCTGCTGCTGACCGTTCTTCAGCAGCCGGACACGCACTGAATCAGAAGGAAAAGGATACACGGAAATGAACAGAATTCTGACTGCCATACAGGCAGCAATGCTTGCCGTGAGCCTGACCGGAAGCCCGGTTTCCGGAGCAGATGCCGCAGCAGAGCAGCTTCCCTGCCCTGCCGGCGATGTCAATCTCGACGGCAGGGTCCGCGTGGAGGACGCACAGCTCCTGCTGTCGGGCTATGCGCAGACGCTGGTCGGGAAGCCGAGCGGTCTGACGGAAGAACAGCTCGCCCTCGGCCGCGTCACCGGCGTGAATGACGCAGAGATTGCACTGCACGACTGTCAGGCAATCCTGATGTACAGCGTCCGGACGATGATCGGATATGACGGGGAAGCGCCGGAGGTCTTCTATGCGCGGTTCGCGGCGCCGCTCCGCACAGAGCCGGAGATCCCGCAGGAGCGGTTCGATCAGTTTGCACAGTATCAGAGCTGGGCTTCGGAGACCGGATATCCGGCGGGATGCCTCACCGCAAACGGCGCTGCCGGCATCAACATGGACTATTTTCATACGCCGCAGGACGCGGCGGGCTATCTCTCCGGCAGAATCGTGATCGGAGACAGCCGCTGCTGTCAGCTCGGCATCTATGAGACCCGCACCGGCAGGGACGATTTTGCTGCGTTCGGGGTCTGGGGCGGACATTACGCGGACGGCACTTCGCTGCCGATCCTCTCGGAGGCGCTGCTTGCCGATGCGGAGCAATGCTTCCGGGCGCAGATCCGGCACTGCGGCAGATGCGCGGTCTATCTGTTCGCGACAGTCAATGATTACGATTATACTGCCGGCAATCATACCGCATATATCAGAAGCGCGGTCGCGGCAGCAGAACGGCTCGCGGATCTTTCCTGTACATTCAACGGCACTGTGTATCACCCGAAGGTCACTGTCATCGGCTTCGACGGCTGCGGGAAAACCGGAACTGTGTTCGGCGTCCCGCAGGCGCAGTTCAACCGGTATGTTGACGACTACAACGCCGCGCTGAAAAACGCCGTGCAGGAAAGCAGCCTGCCGGCACAAAATGCCGCCCTGTTCCGGACAGTGCCGGAGATCACCGGCGGTCAGACTGCGTTCATCAGCGATAACCTCCACTACGCCGATGACACGCTCGTCAGCATCACAAAGCACATTCTTTCTTCACAGCCGCTCTGAGCTGCATTTGCCCGATTTTTGCGAAAAAAACCGGCTAACAGGCGGTGCAATGCACAATCGGCACAATCCGGTATCTAATTCTTTGTGCAGAATGCACAACATGTTTTTTCGCTAAAAAGATTGCAAAACTGACAGAAAAATGCTATAATGTAATTGAACCGTGTAAATTTACAATCTGGACACGGACGCGATTTCACACCAACGCGGCTCCCCGCCGCGACACCGAAAGGAGTTTATCACTATGGGACTTATCAGTGCAGCATTGAGCGCAGCAGGAAGCACACTGAAGGATCAGTGGCTGGAATTCTTCTACTGTGAATCCATTCCGAGCGACGTTCTGATGGTCAAGGGTCACAAGCAGAACAAGAAGGGCAACAACAAGGGCGATGACAATATCATCACCAACGGATCCGGTATCGTGGTCGCTGACGGTCAGTGCATGATTATCGTCGAGCAGGGCAGAATCATGGAAGTCTGCGCTGAGCCGGGTGAATATACGTATGATATCGGTTCGGAACCGAGCGTCTTCTCCGGTAAGTTCGGCAAGGGCATCATCGAAAGCTTCAAGACCTTCGGCAGACGTTTCGCACGCGGCGGTGAAACCGGTAAGGATCAGCGTGTCTACTACTTCAACACCAAGGAAATCATGGGCAATAAGTTCGGCACCCAGAATCCGGTTCCGTTCCGTATTGTCGATAATAATATCGGTCTGGACATTGATATCTCTGTCCGCTGCAACGGTATGTATCAGTTCACCATTGACGACCCGATCCTGTTCTATTCCAAGGTCGCGGGCAATGTCTCCGATGCATTCCGCTTCAGCGAGAGCGAGCTTCAGCAGATGATGAAGAGCGAATTCCTCGATGCTCTGCAGCCGGCATTCGCAAAAATCTCTGAGCTGGGCGTCCGTCCGAGCGCAATCCCTGCACATACCTCCGACCTGAAGGACGCAATGAACGAAGCCCTGAAGGAAGAATGGCTTGAGAACCGCGGTCTGAAGCTTTCCAAGATCGCAATCAACTCCGTCACCATTCCGAAGGAAGACGAGGATATGATCAAGCAGGCTCAGCGCGCTGCGATCAACCGCAACCCGAACATGGCAGCAGCGACCATGGTCACTGCTCAGGCTCAGGCAATGCAGGATGCTGCAAGAAACACCAACGGCGCTATGAACGCGTTTATGGGCATGGGCATGGCACAGAATGCAGGCGGCATCAATGCCGGTCAGCTCTTTGCAATGGGTCAGCAGCAGCAGCAGGCTGCTCCGGCACCGGCACCCGCTCCGGCTCCCGCTCCCGCGGCTCCGGCAGCAAACTCCTGGACCTGCTCCTGCGGCACGGTCAACACCGGCAAGTTCTGCATGGGCTGCGGCAGCCCGAAGCCGGCTCCGGCAGAAGGCTGGACCTGCTCCTGCGGTACCGTCAACCAGGGCAAGTTCTGCATGAACTGCGGCAGCAAGAAGCCCGAAGGCGCTCCGCTCTTTAAGTGCGACAAGTGCGGCTGGGTCCCTGAGGATCCGAAGAACCCGCCGAAGTTCTGCCCGGAGTGCGGTGACATCTTTGATGACAACGATATCCAGTAATTTGTAACACAAGTGCCGGGAAGCTGAGTGCATGCGGCGCGAAGCATGGGTAATGCGCAGGTTTCGCCCCCACTGCCCCTGCTTTCCGGCATTCTTTGTTTGTAAATCCATTTCATTTTAAGATCAATTCAGGAGATTGAATGCCATGGCAGATTTACTTGGATATAAATGCCCCTGCTGCGGTGCGAAGATCGAATTCGACAGCACCTCACAGCAGATGAAATGCCCCTACTGCGACTCTGAATTCGATGTCGCATCCCTTCAGTCGTATGATGACGTTCTGAATCAGCAGCCCGCACAGGGCGAAAGCGCGGAATGGGATACCAGCGCAGGTGCGGACTGGGAACCGGGCGAAACCGAAGGCATGCGTGTTTACAAGTGCCAGTCCTGCGGCGGTGAGGTCATCGCTGACGGCTCGACCGCTGCGTCTCAGTGCCCGTACTGCGATGCGCCGGTCATTATGATGGGTCAGCTCGCAGGCGATCTGAAGCCTGATTTCGTCATTCCGTTCCACCTCGACAAGGAAGCAGCAAAGCAGTCCCTCATGAAGCATATGGAAGGAAAGCCGCTGCTGCCGAAGGTCTTTAAGAGCCAGAATCACATCGACGAGATCAAGGGCGTCTATGTCCCGATCTGGCTGTATGAGGCGGATGTCAATGCGCAGATCGAGTTCAAGGCGACCAAGGTTCGCCGCTGGAGCGACAGCAAGTACAACTATACCGAGACCAGCTATTACAGCTGCCCTCGCTGCGGACAGGTCGGATTTGAGCATGTTCCGGTGGACGGTTCGACCAAAATGGACAGCACCATTATGGAATCGCTGGAGCCGTATGATTTCTCAAAGGCAGTCAGCTTCCAGTCCGCGTATCTTTCCGGCTATCTGGCTGATAAATACGATATTGATGCAGACACAAGCTGCGTCAGAGCAACCGACCGGATTCATCAGGGTACCCGCGACAAGTTCAGGGAAACCGTCCGCGGTTACAATACCGTGGATATCGAGCAGGAGAATATCAACCTGAAGAAGGGTGAAACGCACTATGCGCTGTACCCTGTCTGGCTGCTCAACACCTCATGGAACGACAAGAAGTTTGTGTTTGCGATGAACGGACAGTCCGGCAAATTCGTCGGTGACCTGCCCGCGGACAAGCTCAAGGCGGTCATCTTCTTCCTGATCGGCGCTGTCGCCGGCGGTGTACTGGGTTACCTCATCAAAGAGGACATGATGATCGCACTGATCGCGGCACTCGTTGTCGGCGGCATTGTGCTCGGCATTCTCTGGTCGCAGCTCAAATCCGTCCATAAGGAGGATTCTGCAACCAACTATGTCAAGCCGGAGAGCTTCCAGCTTGAATTCCAGCAGGATCGCTACCTCTATAAAAAGACAGAACGCACAAAACGCTCGAACTGATTTCTGATACATTAAGCCCCCGAATGCTGTTCGGGGGCTTATTTACTGCGGCGGGGGTTAGGATTCTCTCCGAGTGCTGATTGAGCATCTCACATAATTTTCGGAAAGCGTCACGCCAGCGCGGGCTCCGCGCCGAAGACTGCCCGCAATCGGGCAGATTGTATATATGTCCGCATCAGAAGCACACTTGTTTTATGTACAGAGACAAATCAGCAAAAATAGGGCTTGACAAATCACTGCGATTGTGCTATGATAGTGTTACGGACAGAGGCGCGGGCTTGATGAGTCCTGCGAGAGAAGGGTGCCGAACCCGATGCCGCCCGTTTCAGACGGCGTACTCCCGCAGAAAAGGCAAGACCGCCGAAGCAGAACTGCCGCGGCAGGCAGTGATGCTGGGCGCGCACTGAATAAGTGCGTGACTGTCACAGAGCGCAAAAAACGCTTTGTGGAGTGCTGACCGGGCTTCAGATGCCGCGCAGGTTTACCGCACGGTGCTGATATCCGTTCACATGCTCAATGTCCGCCAAACAAATGGCGGATTTTTTTCTGCCTCATGCATTCGTGCCGCACCCTTAATCTGCGGCGAAAATCAGAACGGAGGAACCTGTTATGAAAGAATTTCGAGTCGGAATCATCGGCGCAACCGGCATGGTCGGTCAGCGCTTCGCACTGCTGCTCGCAGAGCATCCGTGGTTTAAGGTCACGGCACTGGCGGCATCGTCCCGCTCTGCCGGAA
>CAMNAY010000107.1 GCA_946531975.1 uncultured Ruminococcus sp.
CTCGCAGCGCCTGTCTGGAACTGGGGCAGTCTCTATGAAGATCTGGTGCGTTCGGTGCTGATCGGCGCCTGGAAAAATGACAGCAACCGCAATGAAACACAGGCGCTGAACTACTTCTGGGGCATGTCCTCCGGTGCGATTGACGTCGCCTGCTCCAGCCGTCTGCCCAGCGGCACCAAGAAGCTCGTGCAGCTGGTGCAGGAGCGCATGACAAAAGGAAGATTCCAGCCGTTCAGCGGTCTGATCTACGGACAGGACGGTCAATGCCGCGTTGAGGCGGATCAGTCGCTGACCGCAGAAGAAATTGTCAGAATGGACTGGCTGCCGGACAATGTCGTCGGACACATTCCGGAGGTCAGCGAGCTTCAGGAGCAGTACCGTGCCTTCTCCAAATGGCACAGCTTCAAGCGCCCTGAAGAAACGGCGTAACAGAAAGCCTTTTCGCCGGAAGGCAGCTGAGTCCGGCAAGCGGAAAACGCGCAGAATTATGAAAAATCGGGGAATTACAAATGAAAATCATGACGATGGCGGATGTCGAATCCACCTATATCTGGGATCATTATCAGCCGGGAATGTTCCGCGGGCTGGATCTCATCATTTCCTGCGGCGATCTGAACCCGCGGTTTCTGACGTTTGTTGAGACATTTGCGAACATCCCGCTGCTCTATGTACACGGGAATCACGACGAAAAATACAAGCTCATCCCGCCGGAGGGCTGCGAGTGCATCGACGATACCCTCTATATCCACAACGGCATCCGGATTCTCGGACTCGGCGGAAGCATGCGCTACCGTCCGGGCGCGTTTCAGTACACCGAGCAGGAAATGATCAAACGTGTGAAAAAGCTCCGGCGGAAGATCAAGCGGGCAGGCGGAATCGACATTCTCGTGACCCATGCCCCGATGCTCGGATTCCATGACGGCACCGACCCCTGCCACATGGGCTTTGCCGTATTTGAATCGCTGCTGCGGGAATATCAGCCGAAATATTTTCTGCACGGGCATATGCACATGAACTACGGCGAGAAAACACCGCGCATCTCAAAGTTTGAGGAAACTACCGTCATCAATGCCTACCGCAGCTATACCTTTGACTACGAAACCCCGCCGAAACCGTGAGATTCTGCAAACGCCCGCGCTGTTCTGCACCGGACAGCGCGGGCGTTTTGGTTGATATCAACAAAATCCGGAATATCCCCAAAAACAAAACCGCGCACCATGCAGATTTGGTTTGCGTTTTCCTGCGGAGTGTGGTATAATAACTTTGTATATCTGTTCATGAAAGGAGCCTGATGCCATGCCGGAGCAAATGATCGGAAACGGGATCCGCTATACCGAAATCTGCGATCCGAAATTCCGGAGCTGTATGCTGCTGCTGCGGTTTTATATGCCGCGGGATGCACAGACCGCACCGGTTCATGCGCTGCTGACTGACCAGCTGACGGCTTCTTCTGCGGCGTATCCGGGGCTTTCGGCACTCAGCCGGAGACTGGACGCCCTGTATGCAGCCGATTTCTCCGGCAGACTGATGCTCTGCGGCGATGCCGCGGCACTGTCCTTCTCGGCATCGTGGCTCGATGACCGCTTTGCGCTGGAGCAGGAAGACCTGACCGGCGAAATGCTGGAGCTTGTGACCGGATGCCTGCTGAAGCCCAATCTCACAGACGGCGGCTTCAGCGAACCGGAATTCAGTCTGTGCAGGCAGAATCTGCTCGATGATATTGACTGCGAACGCAATGACAAACGGCTGTACGCCATGCAGCGCGCCGCCGCGCTCTCCTTTGAAGGCGAGCCTGCCGCACTGCCGCCCTTCGGAGAACGGCAGTATGCAGAAGCGATCACGCCGCAGCAGGCATATGCCGTCTGGACGCAGATCCTGCGCACTGCCCCGATTGACATTGTGTGCATTCTCCCCTCGGCAAAGCCGGTGCGTGCGGCACTCGAAGCTGCGTTTTCTCAGATTCCGCGCAGTCCGGTTCCGGCGCCGCTTCAGGCGGTCAGCCCGCTGCGCGAGGTGCCGCAGCGCTGTGAAGAACGCATCAGCATGAACCAGAGCAAGCTGGTCATGACCTATAAATTCCGCGGAATTGCGCCGGATGTCCTGCGAATGCTGAACAGCATCCTCGGCGGCATCAACAATTCCCTGCTGTTTCTGAATGTCCGTGAAGCCAGAAGCCTGTGCTACTACTGCCTCAGCAGCTATTCCTTGCTGAAGGGCATCCTTTCAATCGACTGCGGCGTGCAGAGCACCGATCTTCCGGCAGCGGAAGCAGCCGTCAGCGAACAGATTGCGCTGCTCCGCCGCGGTGAATTCCCCGAATCCATGCTGCGGGAAGCCGTGCTGGACTATCAGGGCAGAGCAGCCGTGCGCGAAAATACGAATTCCGGCACTGCCGGACGGATTGCGGACGGGCAGATGCTCGGAGATACCCGCTCGCCCGACGAAATCGCGGCGGCATTCTCACAGATCACCAGAGCGCAGATCGCGGAAGCGGCAAGACAGCTTGTGCCGGATACTGTATATATTCTGCGGGCAGAGGAGGCGGATGAACCATGACGCTGACAGATCCCTTGACCGGAGACACCTGCCGGATTATCCGGCACCGCAGCGGACTGGAGATCCGCGTGACAGAGCTGCCCGATTTCCGCACAGCCTCTGCACAGCTTGTGACGAAATTCGGCGCACAGCATATCCGGTACCGGACGAAAGACAAGCCGGATATCGAAAAGCTCCCTTCGGGCATCGCACATTACCTCGAACACAAGCTCTTTGAAAATACAGACTGCAATGCGTCGGAGCTGTTTGCAAAGCTCGGCGCACATGACAATGCTTACACCGACTATGACCGCACGGTCTATTACTTCCAGACTGCGGGTGCATTTCCCGATGCGCTTCGGGTTCTGCTGGATTTTGTGATTCACCCGTTCTTCTCCGCAGAAAGCGTGGAGCGGGAGCGCGGCATCATCCTTCAGGAGCTTCAGGAGGCGCTGGACGATCCCGCCGATGTGCTGGAAATGCAGCTGATGAACGGCTTGTATCATGCGCATCCGGTTCGGAATCATGTGCTTGGAACGGCACAAAGCATCCGGCAGATCACGCCTGAACTGCTGTATCAGTGCCACCGCAGCTTCTATCAGCTCGGAAATATGGCACTCTGCTGCGCCGGACATGTCTCCGAAGCAGAGATTCTGCGGATCGCGGACGAACTGCTGCCGGATCATGCGGAGCAGCCGGTGCAGACAGAGCTGCTCCTGCCCGAAGAACCCGAAACGGTCTGCGCGCGGCATGTACAGTGCAGTATGGATGTCGGCAGAACACAGTTCATGATCGGCTTCAAGAGTCCGCCTGCGGACGGTCCGGAACGCCTGCGTGAAAGCCTGCTCTGTCTGCTGGTGATCGAGCTGCTGGCAGGGGACAGTTCCCCGCTGTACCTTCGTCTGCTTGACCGCGGACTGCTGCACGATACCTTCGCGACAGACTGCCTGACCGGAACCGGCTGGTTTGCGGTCACGGCGGAGGGCGAATCCGATGACCCCGAAGCAGTCTGTGCGGCACTCTGCGATGAGATTGCCCGCATGAAGGCGGAAGGAATCGACGAAAAACGGTTCGACGACTGCAAAAAAGCTGCCTACGGCGATGCCGTGCTCGGCATGAACAGCCCGGAAGCAGCCGCAGACGCCATGACAGATGCCTTTGTACTGGGAATCGACACCCCGTTCGCACGGACAGCGCTCCTCGCTGCCCTGACGCCTGCGGACGCACAGGATTGCCTGATGCGGCGCTTTGACCCGAATAACCTCACAGTTTCTGTCATCGCGCCCCTATGAACAAATCAAAAGGAGATTTCTGAAATGATTACTGCATTGCTCAGTGAAACGAATCCGGATCTGATCCGTTTCCCGAAACTGAATCTGGAATTCAATGTAAAAAGCACCGCATTCACCGTATTCGGCGCGTCTGTCACATGGTACGGCGTGCTGATTACCCTCGGCATGATGCTTGCGATGATCTACGGATTCTCGCGGATGCGCAAGTTCGGCATCGACTCCGACCGTGCAATCGACGGCGTCATCGGCGGCGTCATCGGCGCAATCATCGGTGCCCGCAGCTATTATGTACTGTTCCATCTGGACGAATACTCTGCGAACTGGCGCACCGTCTTCAACATCCGGCAGGGCGGTCTTGCAATCTACGGCGGTGTCATCGGTGCGCTGCTGGTCGGCTCGGTCATCTGCAAGCTGCGCAAGGTGCGGCTGCTGCCGATGTACGACGTCACGGCACTGGGTCTCCTGATCGGTCAGTGCATCGGACGCTGGGGCAATTTCACCAACCACGAAGCATTCGGCGGCAACACGGACGGTCTGTTCGGCATGACGAGTGAACGCATCAGCCGCTGGATCATCAATAACTGTGACACGAGCAAGGTTGACCCCGCTTTTCCGGTTCACCCCTGCTTCCTGTATGAATCCGCATGGTGCCTGCTCGGATTCATCCTGCTGCACTTCATCTCGAAGAAGTGGCGCAAGTTTGACGGTCAGATTTTCCTGATGTACATTGTATGGTACGGTGCCGGCAGATTCTTCATCGAGGGTCTCCGCACGGACAGCCTGTATCTCGGTACAATCAAGATCTCTCAGGCAGTCGCACTGCTCTCCGTCGTGACAGGTTTGGTGCTGCTGATTATCGGCTTCAGCCGGACAAAGCGTCTGGGCTCTGATTATCAGCTCTATGTGAACACCGAGGAATCCAAGCGTCTGCTGGAAGAATCCGACCGCAAGGAAGCGGAATGGCAGGAAAAGCACAACCGCAAGAAGAAGGATTCTGACGCCGCTGAGATGACACACACGCTGATTCCGGAGGAGGATCTGAAGGAAGATGCAGAAAAGGCAGCGGATGCTGCGGAGGATGCGGCAGAGGGAACCGCAGAAAAAGCATCTGATGTACTCGAAAAAGCTGAGAAGGACGCAAAAATCGACGCACTGCTCGATGAGATCGCGTCCAATGCCTCAGACAAAAATGACGCAGAATAACAAAAAGCCTTGCTCTGTACTCATATAGAAGTTTTGCCCCGAAGTATCCTGAAAATACTTCGGGGCATTTTTATTCGGCTGCTAAGATCAATCAGAATTTGCGGGCAGTGCCCGGCTCCGTTTTAATTCTCAGGAAGTCTCCGAAAATAAGAAAACCGTCTGAAAACAGACGGTTTTTTAAGCTAGTGGTGGGACTCGAACCCACGACCTGCGCATTACGAATGCGCTGCTCTACCAACTGAGCCACACTAGCATATTAACTTTTTGATTCGAACCCACGACCTGCGCATTACGAATGCGTCAAGTTTCAGCAAAGCTGAAACAATGTCTACCCAACTGAGCCACACTAGCATATTTACAATGATGTCCGTCATCACGGGTCGCTTGGTGATGCTAGATTATTATAGCACATTTCCCTAAAAAAGTCAAGTAGAATTCACGAAAAAAAATTCATGCGTAAAAAAGCGCAAAAAGGAATTGTAATTTTCAGGAAAGTGTGCTATACTATAACTTGAGATATGCTGCAATGAATGCAGCGTGTATTCTGAAAAATAGAGATCAGAAAGGAGCGCTGTCCGCTTTGCCGGGCGGCAAACAGTATTATGGCAAAGAACCGTAAAAAAAGAATCTCGTGCCTTGGCGTATTGCTGATCTTCTGCATGGTCGTTATCATGTGTACGACACTGACTGTCCGGCTGATGTTCAAGGATGATAAGGTGCCGAAAGTCTTTGGCACATATTATTGCTATTATACCGGGGATGACATGGGCAGCTATGTCCCGAAAGGCTCCCTCGTTGTTGTAAAGGATGAGAACGTCAAGCAGCAGGATATCGTCCTGTACAAGGACAAGCAGGCAGAGTACCGCATCGCAGTCGCCAGCCTGATCGTTGACGAAAACGCCGCAGGACCGAAAGCCTACTATCTGACAACAGCAACCAATCCGGTCGCTGTGCAGGCGGATGAATCGGATATCATCGGCGTCTGCACGAACCGCAGCGCGGAGCTGGGCGTCATGGTCAAATTCCTCACCGGAACCGTCGGACTGATCGTTGGACTGCTCATTCCCTGCGTCATTCTGCTGGTCTACCTGATCTCCGTGCTGATTGCGGCACGTGAATCGGAAGCGGAACTGCTCGACGATGAAGATACGGATCTC
>CAMNAY010000108.1 GCA_946531975.1 uncultured Ruminococcus sp.
CGCAAAGAAGGCACCGGCATTCCGTGCATCGAAGCATCTGAAGGAAGCTGTGAATAAAAAGTGAGACTGGACAAGTATCTGAAGGTCTCCCGTCTGATGAAGCGGCGGACAGTCGCGAACGAAGCCTGTGATGCAGGCAGAGTTGCCGTCAACGGGAAGCCTGCCCGCGCATCGTATGAAGTCAAGGTCGGCGACCTCATTGAGATCGCCTTCGGTCAGAGAACCATGCGTGTGCGCGTTGCTGCGGTGTCGGAATTCGCGACGAAGGAAAATGCCGCAGACCTCTATACGATCGAACCGTAACGGCATTCGGTCCGTGATTCTTCCTACATACACATGGCATGTCCCGACCGACTGACCGGTCGGGACATTTTTCCTGCATTGATAAATAAGCATCCGACCAAAAAAGCATCCGGCTTGTTCGATCAGCCGGATGCTTTTGATTGACAGATTAGTCAGCAGTGTACGGGATCAGTGCAACGTATCTTGCACGCTTGATCGCTGTGGTGAGCTGACGCTGATGGAATGCACAGGTGCCGGTGACTCTGCGGGGCAGAATCTTTGCGCGCTCGGTCATGCACTTCTTCAGACGGTTGATGTCCTTGTAGTCGATGCTCTGCACCTTATCAACGCAGAACATGCAAACCTTTCTGCGCGGTCTCTTGCCGCCGCGCTGCGGTCTTTCATGATCCATAGGCATAAGTCTTTTCCCTCCCTATCAGGAAATTTCATTCAAGGATTTCCGGTTCTCGCGACCGGCTCAGAACGGAACTTCTCCGTCACTGAGGATTTCTTCAAAATCACCGAGATTACCGATTTCCGCTGCATCCTGTGCAGATGCTGCGGGACGTGACTGCTGCGGATCGGCAAACTGACGCGGAGCCTGCGGTGCATAACCGCCGCCCTGCTGACCGTAACCGCCCTGCGGTGCAAAACCGCTGTTCTGCTGGCTGTAACCGCCGTCGCCGTAGCCGCCGCCCTGAGAATTCCCTTTGGATTCACAGAAGCTGACGTTATCGACCTGAACATTCATGCGATAATGCTTCACGCCGTTATTATCGGTATAGTTGTCATTGCGCAGGCTGCCCTCGACCAGAATCATGCTGCCCTTATTAAAATAACGGGAAACAAACTCTGCGGTACTTCTCCATGCAACGCAATCCACGAAATCCGTTTCGCGTTCGCCGGTCTGCTTATTGGTAAACTGGCGGTTGATTGCAATAGAGAAGCGGCAAACAGCCACGCCGGAAGGGGTCTGCCGAAACTCAGGGTCACGGGTCAGACGTCCCATCAGGATAACCTTGTTCAGCATAAACCGAACCTCCCTTTTTGCTTTGGTTGATTACTCTTTCACGGTAATCATGGAGCGCAGAACACCGTCAGTGATGTTCAGGACACGATCCAGCTCAGCCGGGAAATCCGGAGCGGATGTGAAGCCTGCGACGATGTAGTAAGCGTCGGTCTCGTAGTTGATCGGGTATGCGAGCTTACGCTTGCCCCATTCTTCCACTTCGCCGAGCTCTCCGTTCTTCTCGATGAGCTCCTTGAACTTTGCCCAGGTAGACTGAACAGCTTCTTCACCCTTCGCGATCGAGAGCACGAGCATCAGCTCGTAGCTTGCAGACAGCTTTGCCATGTAGATACACCTCCTTTTGGATAAAGCCCGTCCGTTCCATAAATTTCGGGCGGACAAGGAATCGGCGCAATGCCGGATACGGTCAAACCGTACCTTACTATTTTATCAGAAAAAGCAGAATTTGTCAAGTGCTTTTTCAGATTTTCCGATGAAAGACCGGATACAGGCTCACTTTTTGAGATGCCGCAGATAGCGGAAGGTGACGTCCTCCCCTTTTTCCGCGAGCATTTTCAGCAGAAAGTGCAGTCTTTTTGCTGTTTTCGGATGAATCGGACGGTCGCGCTTGACGCCGGCAAGATAATAATCGAGCGGGTCACTGTCGCGGTAATCCTTCCCGCGGTAGACCTTGCTCGCGGCAACACGGTCGCAGAACATCTCGATCAGATAGCGCGTCGGCATTTCAACCGGCTCATACTGCTTGGTTTTGGGATTGACGTCATTCCAGTATTCAAAATGGTGCTTGTTTCTGCCCTTATGATGCATCCATGCTTTGGAATAACCGTTGCGTTCCCGCTCCTCCTCATTGGGGCTGCGGGTTCCCTGATAATACAGCGCGCCGGGAATAAATTCCGCCGGGGAATACTTCGACAGGTCATGGAGCAGTCCCTGAAGCGGGATGCCTGCCTTGATGCAGTGCAGCATGACCATATGCCGGTGATGTGTGATCGTTCGGAAATGCAGAATCGGGTGCATACAAAACGCTCCTTTCCCTTCAATTATACCATATTCATCGTGAAATTTCAATGGGAGCAGACGAAAAAGCCTGAAAATCATTGACCAGACCTGTAAAAGCGATTTCATCAAAAAGCACTTGACAAATACCCCCATAGGGTATATAATATACACAGATACGGGCATTCTATCCCAGAGGAGGACAACATATGGACAGCGATAAAAAGCCCTGCTGCCATTGCAGCGAACGAAAAACCGAACGCTCTGAGGACGAGCGGCGCCGGCTCATGAACCGCCTGAAGCGCATTGAAGGACAGGTGCGCGGGCTTCAGAATATGCTCGAACAGGACGCATACTGTCCCGATATTCTGACGCAGTCTGCGGCGGTCAAGGCAGCGATCAATGCATTCAACCGCGACCTGCTCGCCCGCCACATTCACACCTGCGTGGTCCGTGATATTCAGAACGGAGATGCCGGTGCCGTAGATGAACTGGCTGAGCTGGTGCAAAAACTGATGAAATGAGGTTGATCGAATGACACAATATCATGTAACCGGCATGAGCTGCGCCGCATGCAGCGCACGGGTCGAAAAGGCTGTCAGCGACGTAGAGGGCGTAACAGGCTGCGCGGTCAGCCTGCTGACGAATTCCATGGGTGTCGAGGGGGATGCAGCGCCGGAAGCGATCATCGCCGCTGTCACCAATGCCGGTTACGGCGCTTCACTCAAGGGTGCCGAACAGACGCAATCCGCACAGACGGATTCCCTGACCGACACCGAAACACCCCGCCTGCTGAAGCGCCTGATCGTTTCGCTCGTGTTTCTGCTGATCCTGATGTACTGTGCAATGGGGCATTCTCAGTGGGGGACGCCGCTTCCGGCGTTCCTCGCTGAGAACCCCGCAGCACTCGGACTGACGCAGCTTTTGCTGACTGTGACCGTCATGGTCATCAATCAGCGTTTTTTCATCAGCGGATTCAAGGCGCTCCTGCACCGTGCCCCGAACATGGACACACTCGTCGCACTCGGCTCCTCCGCATCGTTTCTCTGGAGCATCTATGTGCTGTTTACAATCACCGGTGCTGTGAAGGACGGCGATCTCTCCCGCGCACACGCGCAGCTGCACCAGCTCTATTTCGAGTCCGCCGCGATGATTCTAACGCTCATCACCGTCGGCAAGACGCTTGAAGCACGCTCGAAGGGCAGGACAACCGATGCACTGAAAAGCCTGATGAAGCTCGCCCCGAAAACCGCAGTAATCCTCGAAAATGAAACCGAGCACACCGTTCCGGTGGAGCAGGTTCATTCCGGTATGATCTTTGTGGTTCGCCCCGGCGAGCAGATTCCTGTGGACGGCATCGTGCGCGAAGGCAGCAGCGCCGTTGATGAGTCTGCTTTGACCGGTGAGAGCATTCCCGCGGACAAGACAGCCGGTGATCCGGTCTCTGCCGGTACCCTGAACCGGTCCGGCTATCTGCGCTGTGAAGCGACCAGAACCGGCGCGGATACCACACTCTCGCAGATCATCAAAATGGTCGGCGATGCAGCCGCGACCAAGGCGCCGATTGCCAAAACCGCCGATAAGGTCTCCGGCATTTTTGTTCCGGCTGTCATTTCAATCGCAGTCATTACCACGGTCATCTGGCTGCTGATCGGCAAAGACTTCGGCTATGCACTCGCGAGAGGCGTGTCAGTGCTGGTGATCAGCTGCCCCTGTGCGCTCGGTCTTGCGACACCGGTCGCCATCATGGTCGGCAGCGGCGTCGGTGCGCGGAACGGCATTCTGTATAAAACCGCCGCAGCGCTAGAAGGCACCGGACGCATCCGGATCGCGGCGCTCGACAAAACCGGAACCGTTACAGAAGGAAAGCCGCAGGTGACCGATCTCATCCCCGCAGACGGCGTGAGCGAATCCGTGCTGCTGCGCGATGCGGCGGCAGTTGAGCAGCACAGTGCGCATCCGCTGGCGCTTGCAGTCACCGCCTATGCAGCTGCACAGCAGGTCCCTGTTCCTGCTGTCACCGATTTTCAGGAACTGACCGGAAGCGGCGTACAGGCAGTCTGCGGCGGAACAGTCCTGCGGGCAGGCAGTCAGGACAGCATCGGCACACTGACTGCAATTCCCGATTCCCTGAAGGCAAAGGCAGAGCAATTCGCAGAAGAAGGGAAAACGCCGCTGTTCTTCCTCGCAGACGGCAGCCTGCGAGGCATGATCGCGGTCGCGGATGTGATCCGGAAGGACAGCGCCGCTGCGATTGCAAAGCTGCATGATATGGGCATTGAAACCGTTATGATTACCGGCGACCGCACTGCCACCGCTGAAGCGATCGGTCACACCGCCGGCATCGACCGTGTCATCGCAAATGTCCTGCCGAACGAAAAAGCAGACGCCGTCCGGATGCTCAGCGAGCGCGGAAAGGTCTGCATGATCGGCGACGGCATCAACGATGCGCCCGCGCTGACCACTGCGGAGATCGGCATGGCGATCGGAGCCGGAACCGATGTCGCAGTAGATGCAGCGGATGTTGTCCTGACACAGAACAGCCTCACGGATGCGGTCAATGCGATTGCACTGAGCCGCAAAACGCTCCGGAATATTCACGAAAACCTGTTCTGGGCGTTTATCTATAATATCATCGGGATTCCGCTGGCAGCGGGCGTGCTGGTGCCGCTCGGTCTGACCCTGAACCCGATGTTCGGCGCGGCAGCGATGAGTCTCTCAAGCTTCTGCGTCGTCACCAATGCACTGCGGTTAAATTTCTTCAAGCCGGAGAAATCAGACCATACAGCAAATCTCAAAGATCATATGAAAGGAACGGTGAATCCAATGGCAAATGTGACACTGGAAATCAAGGGCATGATGTGCCCGCACTGCGAAGCGCATGTGCGCAAGGCACTCGAAGGCATGGAGGGCGTAACAGTCCTCAGCGTCAGCCACGAAGCAAACAAGGCAGAGGTACAGACCGCATCGGCGGTGGACGAAGCTGCCTTCCGGCAGGTCATCACAGACGCCGGATATGAGCTGACCGCAGTCAGATAATCCGCTGCAAAGCACACGCCCCGAACCCTTTGATGCGGTCTGCACAAAAGGTTCGGGACATTTTCATCGGTGTCCGGCTGACCCGCTTACGGTTCAATTATCCGAAGGATTCCTCTGATATATTCCTCGTTTTCCTTCATCATGTACTCGCAGTGTTCGTACCCTTTCCGCACGGTGATGTGGGATTTCGGGTACAGCTTTTCTACAAGCGGTCTGCTGGTTTTTGTATAAAGCTCTTTTTCACCCCAGTCAAACCAGATGCGCGCCTGCACGGTCTCCGGAAGATCCGGCGTGTTTCCGATCACGCAGGCAGTGCCGATATTTCTGATACTGGTCTTGTTGAACAGAAGGAAGTTGTCTGCCATATGCTCGGCGATGTCCCTGATGCAGAATGATGACAGTCGGCGCTTCTGTATTTCCGTATGAATGAATAAACATGATTTCCCTCCTGAATGGTTGTCCGTCTTCGATTTCCGGATCAGAACGCGCAGAATGCATATGCCTATTGTGTTAGCATATGTAAACCGGCAACTCTATTATAACATATTATCTTGAAAAGTGCAATGGGAGTGTGAAATAATAATAACTCAGAATGAAAACATGGGAGCAAAATCGGAGCCGGGCACTGCCCGGTTATAGCATATTAAGCCGGATTTTTCAACCCTCTCCGCGAAATTGCGATGTTATCAGTCGATTTCATCGGTCAGGTCTGCTGATTGGTCAACAACCGGTCTGGCGTGTCCCGCTCGCTTGGCAGCGTCCGCAATGCTGATCCCTGCCTGAAGCTGAAGGCTAACCG
>CAMNAY010000109.1 GCA_946531975.1 uncultured Ruminococcus sp.
TTCCGGTCTATGCCGCAGAGGATCTTTGCTCCTCCGAGGGCATTGCACCGTTCCGGTTTTATATTCACCGCGGCGAGGTCAACGGCTTCACCGGTCTGCTCGGTTCGGGACGCAGCGAGTCCGTCCGTGCAATTTTCGGTGCTGATAAGGTCATCAGCGGGACTGTGAAGGTCAACGGAAAGCCTGTGCGCATCCGCCGCCCGATTGACGCCATGCGCGCCGGTATCGGCTATCTGCCGGAGGACCGCAAGCGCGACGGCATCATCGGCGACCTCTCCGTCCGCGACAACATCATTCTCGCACTTCAGGTCAAGCGCGGATTCTTCCGCCCGTTCTCCCGTGCGCAGAAGATCAAATTTGCAGAAAAATACATCGAGATGCTCGATATCAAGACCGCTTCGGTCAATACACCGATCAAATCGCTCTCCGGCGGCAATCAGCAGAAGGTCATTCTCGGACGCTGGCTTCTGACCGAGCCGCAGTATCTCATTCTCGATGAGCCGACACGCGGCATTGACATCGGTACCAAGATTGACATTCAGAAGCTGGTGCTGAAGCTCGCCTCCGAGGGCATGAGCGTGACATTCATTTCTTCCGAAACGGATGAAATGCTGCGAACCTGCTCCCGTCTGCTGGTGATGCGTGACCGGCGTCTGGTCGGAGAGCTGACCGGTGAGCAGCTGACACAGAAGTATATTATGAGTACGATTGCAGGAGGTGACGGGAAATGAGCGCAAAACAAACCCGAAGCAGTGCCAGAACAGTTTTTGCAGGTCTGCTTCGGCATCAGATCATGATCCCGATTGCGGCGCTGCTGCTGCTGACGCTGTTCAATCTGATTCTGGATCGGTCGTTCTTCTCGGTTACGCTTGCACACAACGCCAGCGGTGACCCCGTCCTTCAGGGCAATCTGATCTCGATTCTCGACAACGGCTCCGAGCTGGCGATCCTTGCGATCGGCATGACGCTCGTCACGGCTGCCTCCGGCGGTCAGGACATCAGTGTCGGCGCCTGTATTGCAGTCAGCGGCAGTGCGATTCTCCGCGTGCTGTGCGGTACGGATCCGCATCCCGAAACGATGCAGACCTCCATTTTTGCCGCATTTCTGGTCGGATGCTTCGCGGCAATGATGTGCGGCGCCTTTAACGGCGCGCTGGTCGCATTCTTCCGCCTTCAGCCTATGGTTGCAACGCTGATTCTGTTTACCGCAGGCAGATCTATTGCCGCATGGTTCAATAACAATCAGCTTCCGTTTATCTCGGATCCTTCGTTCGGTTATTACGGCGGCTATATCCCCGGCATTCCGATTCCGACGCCTGCACTCATCGCTTTGATCTGTTTCATTGTGATATGGGCTGCGCTGAAATTCACGAATCTCGGTCTGTATGTGCAGTCGGTCGGTATCAACGAGAAAACCTCCCGCCTGAACGGTCTGAATCCGGCGCTGATCAAGCTCGCCGTGTATATCATCCTCGGACTGTGCGTCGGCGTCTGCGGTCTGATCAAAGTCAGCCGGAACAGCACGATCAACTATTCCGTCATCGCCAAGGACATCGAAATGGATGCGATCCTTGCAGTTGCACTCGGCGGCAATGCGCTGAGCGGCGGAAAGTTCAGCATGAGTGCTTCGATTCTCGGCGCATATGTGCTTCAGTTCCTGACGACAACTCTGTATAAGATGGAAATTCAGTCCACAGCAATCTCTGCTTACAAGGCTGTCGTGGTCATTATCCTTGTTGTATGCAGCGCACCTGCTGTCCGTGAAAAAGCCAGCCGCCTGATGAATAAACTGCGTATGCGCAGACAGAGCGGCAGTACGGCTTGACGGGAAGGAGGATGCTGTTATGTCAAAAACAGGAACACTGACCCGTAAGAAACCCTTCGGTCTGCTGGGAAATCTTTCGGACACCAATCTTCTGACGTCAATCACCGTGATTGTCTTTGTCATTATGTATCTCTTTGCGATCTTCGGGCTTGGCGAAGGCTTCTCGAAGCCGCAGACACTGTTCAATATCATGAACGCCAATGCCGCACTGATTATCCTCTCCTGCGGTCTGACGCTGGTTATGATCTCCGGCGGCATCGACATCTCCGTCGGCGGCGTGACTGCGCTGGTCAGCATGTGCTGTGCGGTGCATCTGGATTACCATGACGGCAATGTCTTCACGGCAATGCTGATCGCACTCGGCATCGGTCTGGCATTCGGACTGGTGCAGGGCTATCTGATCGCCTATCTGGAAATCCAGCCGTTTATTGTCACACTTGCAGGCATGTTTTTTGCGCGCGGTCTGACAACAATCGTTCATACCCAGCCGTTCAATGTCGAGCATGCGGGCTTCAAGGCACTCAAGGATACCCGCATTCCGGTTCCGGGGCTTGGCTCCTATAACCGTCACGGCGCCTACATTGGCGCGCATGTGGAAATCGGCGTGATTGTCGCGCTTCTGATTGTTGCTCTGATGTTCTTTGCACTGAAATGGACAAAGCAGGGCAGAAACTTCTACGCAGTCGGCGGAAACCGTCAGAGCGCGCTGATGCTCGGCGTCAATGTCCGCAGGACGACCTTCACCGCACATCTGCTCTGCGGTCTGCTGGCGGGCATCGGCGGATTTGTGTACTTCATGCACGTCGGTTCCGGCTCACCGTCCCATGCATCGGGTGAGGAAATGAATGCGATTGCCTCCTCGATCATCGGCGGAACCATGCTCACAGGCGGCGTCGGAAACGTCATCGGCACACTGTTCGGCGTGCTGTCCCTCTCGCTCATCAAGAGCATCGTTTCGTCGATCGGTCTCGATCAGGCGTGGTGGAAGGACATTACCGTCGCAGCAATGCTGTGCCTGTTCCTGATCATTCAGAGTATTATTGTCGCTTACCGGAAGCGGGTCAATCTCTCCTCCGCAGCGAAGAAATCGGGGTGACATCATGAATCGGACAGAGGAAATTCAAAATGGAAAGGTCTGGGTCGGCATTGAATTCGGTTCGACCCGCATCAAGGCTGTGCTGATCGGTGCAGATTATGTTCCGCTGGCGTCCGGTGTTCACGACTGGTGCAATCAGCTGGAAGGCGGAATCTGGACCTATTCGCTGGATGCCGTGCGGCAGGGCTTGCAGGCGTCCTTCGCGGATCTGATGCAGAACGTGCAGAAGGAATACGGCGTCCCGCTGACAACAGCGGCAGGCTTCGGAATCTCCGCAATGATGCACGGATATCTGGCATTTGACGGCAGCGGAAATCTGCTGGTTCCGTTCCGGACATGGCGCAATTCCATGACCGGCGAGGCAGCGGAGAAGCTCACGAAAGCATTTTCCTTCAATATTCCGGAGCGCTGGAGCATCGCGCATCTGTATCAGGCAATTCTCAAACAGGAGCCGCATGTGCCGGAGATCCGGTACATCACAACGCTCGCGGGCTATGTGCATGAGCTGCTGACGGGTGAAAGGGTGCTGGGCATCGGCGATGCATCCGGCATGTTCCCGATCGACCCGAAGACCGGAGCGTATGATGCCGGCATGTGCAGCATTTTCGCGGAGCTGACCGCAGGAACACCGTTTCAGCAGAAGCTCACCGGCATTCTCCCGCGGATTGTTCCGGCAGGGGAATGTGCCGGCACACTGACGGAGACGGGCGCAAAGCTGCTTGATCCGACCGGTGTCTTTCAGGCAGGCGTGCCGTTCTGCCCGCCGGAGGGCGATGCGCAGACGGGTATGACCGCGACCAACAGCATCACGCCGAAGACAGGCAATGTCTCCGCAGGTACGTCGATTTTCGCCATGACCGTTCTGGAGCAGAGCCTTCAGCATGTCCACCGTGAGATCGACATCGTCACAACGCCCTGCGGCGACCCTGTCGCAATGGTTCATTGCAACAACTGCTCCTCCGATCTCGACGCATGGGTCAGAATGTTCGGTGGACTGCTCACCGCAGCGGGCGCTGCAAAGGAAAAATCTGCGCTGTATGATATGCTGTATACACTGGCAGCACAGGGAGAACCCGACTGCGGCGGTGTGATCGCATACAATTATGTTTCCGGCGAACAGATCACAGGACTGGAGCGCGGCGTGCCGATGCTGATGCGCCGTCCGGATTCGCGGTTTACCGTTGAAAATCTGATGCGCAGTCTGGTGTATTCATGCATGGCAACGCTGAAAATCGGCACGGATATTCTCACGCAGGAGGAGCATGTGCAGCTCGACCGGATCTATGCACACGGCGGTCTGTTCAAGACACCGACTGCGAGCCAGCCGTTCCTTGCAGCAGCACTCGGCGTCGATGTGACGCTGATGCAGTCAGCCGGCGAGGGCGGCGCATGGGGCATTGCGCTGCTTGCGGCATATATGAGCCGTACAGAGCGGTCTGAGTCGCTGACCGATTATCTGAATTCCCGCGTATTTGCAGGAATGAAAGGGGAAACAGTCTCTCCGAAACAGGAGGATGCTGACGGGATCACGGCATATATGCGCATGTACCGCAGCGGACTTTCCGCTGAACGCACTGCCTCTCAGGTGATGTGAGGCGCTTTGACAGTCATCCGGACAGATTCCGTAAATTGAGAGAAAGAAGGAAAAAACAATGAAATTCTGGTTTATTACCGGCTCACAGGCAATGTACGGCGAAGAAACGCTCCGGCAGGTCGATGCGGATTCGCGTGCGATCACGGCGGGACTGAAGCTGCCGTTTCCGGTTGAGTATAAACTGACGGCAAAGTCGAATGCGGAGATCGTTCAGATCATCCGCGAGGCAAACTATGACGATGACTGCGCGGGCATTATCACCTTCTGCCATACGTTCTCTCCGTCGAAAATGTGGATCAACGGTCTGAGCATGCTGCAAAAGCCGTGGCTGCATTTCCACACCCAGTTCAATGAGTCGATCCCGAATGAGGAGATCGACATGGATTATATGAATCTGCATCAGTCGGCGCACGGCGACCGTGAGCATGGCTTCATCGGCGCGAGAATGCGCCTGCCCAGAGCCGTTGTTGCCGGCTACTGGAAGGATCCTGCCGTGCAGGAAAAGATTGCGGACTGGCAGCGCGCTGCAATCGGCGTGCAGTTCAGCCGGAATCTGAAGATTGTCCGCTTCGGCGACAATATGCGCGAGGTCGCGGTCACCGAGGGCGACAAGGTCGAGACGCAGATGCAGCTCGGCTGGCAGGTCAACACATGGGCTGTCGGCGATCTGGTCAAGGAAATGGACGCTGTAACTGAGCAGGAGATCGACGCGCTGGTGCAGGAGTATGCAGCACTGTATACCTTCGATGCGTCCGATCTGGATGCGATCCGCTATCAGGCACGCGAGGAAATCGCGATTGAGCGCATTCTGAAGCGTGAGGGTGCAATGGCGTTCTCCAATACCTTCGAGGATCTCTACGGCATGAAGCAGCTGCCCGGTCTTGCTTCGCAGCATCTCATGCACAAAGGCTACGGCTTCGGTGCCGAGGGCGACTGGAAAACCGCCGGTATGACCGCTGTGATCAAGGCGATGTATCCGGACGGTGCTGCATCGTTCATGGAGGACTACACCTACGACTACAAGCACGAACTGATCCTCGGTTCCCATATGCTGGAGGTCTGCCCGTCAATCGCAGCGGAAAAGCCGCGCATCGAAGTGCATCCGCTCGGCATCGGACACAAAGAACCGCCCGCCCGCGTGGTGTTCGAGGGCAAGGCGGGCGCTGCAAAGGCAGTCTCGCTGATTGATGCGGGCGGCAGACTCCGCCTGATCGTACAGGATGTCACCTGTGAAAAGCCGTTCCAGTCAATGCCGAATCTTCCGGTTGCGCGGACGATGTGGCGTCCGGCACCGTCCTTCCTGAAGGGACTGGAGTGCTGGATCATCGCGGGCGGCGCACACCATACTGTCCTGACCTATGACCTGACGGATGAAGCGATCCGCGACTGGGCGCGTGTCATGGACATCGAGCTTGTGCGGATTGACGCACAGACAACGACGGATGCGCTGGAGCGCGATCTCCGGCTCGGCGATCTGATTTATCGCCGCTGAACTGCACGTTTGTAATTCTTCCTTCACACTGCGCCGCACAGGGGTCATCCTCTGTACGGCGCCCTTTTTTTGATGCGGTCCGGGTTTTACAGTGTGATGATTCCGGTCGCGGCATGCTCCCGAA
>CAMNAY010000110.1 GCA_946531975.1 uncultured Ruminococcus sp.
CCCGCCCGACCGTCCGGTTCGGTTCGCTGCATATCTCGTGCGCGTGGTGCGCAACACCGCACTGGATCTCTACGACAGACTGCATGCCGCAAAACGCGGCGGTACACAGACTGCTGTCGCGCTCGAAGAACTCGAACAGTGTCTGCCTGCACCGGATGATGTCGAGGAGGCACAGAGCAATGCCGAAACGGGCGAGATGCTCAACAGCTTTCTTGCCGGTCTGCCCGATGAAACCCGCAATATCTTTGTACTGCGCTATGTCTACCTGATGCCGGTCAGGGATATTGCTTCCAAACTCGGCGTATCCGTCAGCAAGGTGAAGGTCGTCCTTCACCGGACACGGAATGCCCTCAAAGATTGGCTGGGAGGTGAGATTCCATGAATGCGAAATCACTTCTGCGGGCGCTCAGTGAGATCGACCCGCAGTACCTCGAAGCCGCCTTGAAAGCCGGTGAACAGCAGGATCAGCCTGAATCCGCACAGACTGCGGAGGAGATCTCTGCGGAACCGGTGCAGATCCGGAGATCCGGAATCGGAAGAAAGCTCAGAATCGCGGGCTGGAGCGCTGCTGCTGCATGTCTCCTGCTCGTCGGCGGTGCAATGCTGCATCTGCGGCAGTCCGCCAAAGAGAATGTCTTTGTTCCGCCTGCCTCTCAGAATGAGGAGATTCTTGAGGTCACCGGTACTGCTTCTGTGACACAGCATTCCGGACAGAATACTGCCGCCCTGACCACTGCGACCCGACGCATCATGACCTCTGCGGTCACGCTGCCGGTGCAGACCGGCGATGTCACTCAGAATCAGCAGCAGTCCGGAGAATCCGAACCGCAGCAGCCTGCCGTTACACGCGATGCGCCGGCTTCCACCGCGCAGCCGCAGCTAACGGAGGGCGGTCAGCACACGCAGAGCTCTGTAACCACGGCTTCCTCCATTGCACCGACCGATACCGGTACGCCTGGACCGGGTGCGGTCAGTGATACGCCTGTTCTGGAGGCAACTGCCGATCAGCAGGGCACGCTGCCGGACGGAAAGATGCGGTTCATCCTCGTGAATGATCCGGCGGAAATCGCACGCTATCTCAGCGGCGAGACAACGGAGGTGACGCTCGGAGAGGGGCAGAAGCCTTCGGATGTAACCGACCGGATTCTGAACAATCCGCAGATGATCCGCGTACAGTGGCAGACGCAGGACAACCGCTGGGAAGTCTACGGCATTCAGTCTGCCGGGATCGACGCAAACGGCGTTCTGCATCTCGAAATCGGAATGTACACAAGCGGGCTGCGCAATGACGGTGTGCCTTGGGTCTATGAAACCGCGCTGCTCTATGCGGACGGCTCGCTCCCGCAGATTACCGACGTTCAGGTCCATTGGCAGTATTTCGAGGAACAGGGCGGCATTTCTCAGTGGCTCGCATTTCAGGCGTCGCTCGCTGAGGATGTCAGCATTACGATCAGATAACCGTTTTACTACACAACGATATGACACAGAAAGAGGGGTCTTCACATGAAACAGTTTCAGAAAGTTCTGGCAGGAATCGGCAGTATCGCCGTTCTGCTGCAGGCAGGGGCGGCATTTCCCGCTGTCCCGCAGATTACTGCGTCCGCGGCTGCGGCTGAGAGCATGCAGCTTCGCGTTTTCTCCTACAATTTCGGCTCGTTCAGCGCACTCTATGACACTGTGGGAAAGTGCTGGTATGACACGGAGGGCAATCTGCTCTCTGCGGAAAGCGCAGCAAAACAGCAGGCGCGCTTCGACGGCAATGATGTCACGGTCGATCTCGAAAACAAGACCGTAACGGACAGCAAGGGCAAGGAGCTGCCCGCACTCACTCAGTGCATCGAGGACTACCTCAGCCACAACAAGGGCTGGGTCTCCTATGAGGCAAAATACTACGACAAGGCACAGCAGAAGTATGTCACGGTCCCAAAGCCCGCAGGCTTCCCGCTGACCTATCAGTTCCGCAAGGATGACGATTCCTTCGCCTGCGACCTCTATTTCGGCTCGCACCTCTACTGCACGCTCGCGTATCATCAGCAGGGCTATGCCTACGGCGCAGCCGTCAGGGGCGAACGCGCAACTGCCGATACACTGCCCTTTACCGATGCGGGCGACGCGACCGTTGACGGCGATGTCAATGTCTGCGACGCCGTTCTGACCTGCCGTACCGTTGCCGAGGATCCGGATGTGCCGATCACGGCACTCGGCAGAGAGCTTGCCGATTCCAACAGCGACGGCAGGGTCGATAAGGACGACTCCCTTCAGGTGCTTTACCGGCTCGCCGGCATCGAACCCTCAATTCAGGATTTCCCGGATCAGATCGAGACCTGGTGCGAGACACAACAGCCGGGATCCAACAGCCTGACGTACCTGCTGATGCGTCAGAATGCTGAGGAATCCGGCAACCAGCTCAGCTCCGGCGCTGCCTATACCGGCGCCTTCGTCAAGAACGCTGAAAGCGAACGGTATGATGAGCCGCTCGATGCGATCTCCTTCTATTACCGCGCGCCGAATGATCTTCCGGCGGGTGAATACTGCATCAAGCGGGCAGAATTCGACCCCAAGACCAAGACGGTGCGGATGTTCATCGGCGCCCGCGAGACCTCTGTCACCGACGTGGAGCCCGATGTCAGACGGTTCCTGCTGCTGATTCCTGCCGGAAAATATGATTTCACCAACTGGAATTTCCAGCTTGAAACCGAGAAAACCTCCTATGATGAAATCACGCAGCTGAGCAGCAATCATACGGTCATGCTGACCAAGGTGCAGGCGGAAAACAAGCAGTCTGCGGAGATCCTGCGCATGACACAGGAGGATCTCCCGTATAATGCGCCCGATCTGCATAACTACTGGAGCATGATCCAGAACGGCGGTCAGTTTGAGTTGTATGATCTGGTGCGCGGCGATGAGACCGATACGCTGAATCTCGCCTATGTCAAGGAAAGCACCGCGGATGACGGAATCCGGATCCGCCGCATTGAAATGGATGATTACGGCGCTCTGACGGTTTATGCTTCCAAGATGAAGCGCACCGGCACGGATGATGAAACGACATACTACGGTGTCCATACGGCAAGCATTGAGCTGAAGCACGGCGCACTGCCTGAGCCTTCCGGCGTTCACTACGTCTTTGAGGATATGGACGGCGGTTCGGATCCCGCTGCAATCAGCTTCGTGAAGCAGAGTCCTTACAGACAGTTTGCGCTCTATGCAAAGACAACAGAAGATGACTTTGTAAAAGACGAGGAGATCCGCAAGGAAATGCAGGCTGCCGGCGAAAGCTGCAGGGGCTTCTGGTGCAATGCGCACGCGCAGACGGAGGACCCGGCACTGCTCGCACTCCGCAGTCAGTACCGCGATTCCGCATCGGTCTATCTCCTGCACAGCTGCACGGAGCACTATGCGATTACCGGCGCACAGATGGATCATGCGGCGAAGAAACTGACACTCACGGTCGGGTGCTATAACGATCAGAGCGGACTGAGCTCCCAGGAGCCGGTCTTCTCCAGACTGACGCTTGATCTGCCGCAGCACGAGCTGACTGCCGGCGATCTGACGATCGAGACGCAGTTCGTCAACTACGGCGATGATGCCGCTGCTTTTGATGCGGCAAACCGCGGCTATGTCATCATCGAAAACGGCAAAATGCTGACGGACGGTGTCTCAAATACGAAAATCCCCTGCAAGGTTACACAGGAATTCGAGGAGTTCCCGGCTCCGGGTACGATCACGCCTGACTATCCCAATGTCTGGCAGGTCAGAGATGAAAATGAATACCGCGCATACTGCGATGCGTTCCATCTGGAAGAAGATACGGCAACGCTGGAACTGCTCGGCACAAAAGATCTCCTCTTTGTCAGAACAGAGGACTATCCCTGCGGAAGAAGCCGGCTCAGCAGCATCAATGTCTCCTATGACGGCGTGCTGGACATGAACTTTGCAAACTGGAGCTACCGCGATGTGGCGTATGAGCTTGCACTTCCGTCGGTCTACACCGTTGAGACACCCAAGGGCAAGATGCCGACGGTCGGTTCCCTCAAGATCGGCCATGCGAACTATTTGGACGATTACAATTCGGAGACCGATCCGGAGCATCTGCGCTTTGTCCTCAATCACTGGGAGACAGTTGACAGCCTGACCTGCACGGAACCGGTCGTACCGAAGAACTGGCTGATCGGCGATACGGCTGTGACCGGCACGCAGATGTATTACGAATCGGATCTGAAGCTGAACAAGGATGCGCTGGCTTATGTCCTGACCGATCCGGCAGAGATCAAAGAACAGCTCAGGCTCTGCGGAGAAGACGGAAACTGGGACACTGATCACTGCGACATGCTCGTTCTGTCTGCTGCAAACATGAAGAAGGGCGCAATGACAGCGGTGAAGTCTGCGAAAATTGACTGCCAGACCAATGTGCTGGACGTCGATCTCATCACCTTCGGACAGCAGAGTGAAACCTGCACCGGTACATTCTGCCTGCTCATCGAAAAAGATAAGCTGCCGGACTTCTACTCCGTCAACCTGAAGACGGAGGAGGCAACCGATTCTTATTATGAAGTGCAGAGCGCAAAGAATACCAAGCTGACAATCAAGGCAGTGCCGGACTATCATCAGGCACACGCTTCAGCGGAGGTGCTGACCGGTGCGCCTGTCAGCAGAACGCTCGATGCGAAATATGACAACTCGGTGCAGTGGTTCTATGACAAGGATAAAATCGCGGCGGTCTTTCAGGAAAGCGGCTGGGACAGCGATGCGCTGAATTCGGTTGATCCGGCAAATTGCCAGATTCTGCTGGTCAATGTGCCGAACACGTACAGCAAGATCAATCTCCAGAAGGTTTCATACGACGATGAACACCAGCTCTACCTCAAGGTCAGCGGTGTCGGCTCTGCCGAGCAGCATGTCACACAGTTCTGCCTGGTCCTGCCGACGAGTGCGCAATGCACCTCCGGCTGCAAAGCGATCATTGCAAGTGAAATCAACTGCGGAAACGACGACTGGATTCTCGATTACCGGATGAATATGACACGGCATCTGGTCTATTCCGAACTGAGCAGCGGTCTTATGGATGCTCAGGCGGGCTGGTATGAGGATGCGCTGAGCAGCGCTGACGGAACCGAGCCTTCCTATGAATTCATCAGCTGTGACGGTCTCAAAGAGGACGGCAGCGATGCCAGAGCAAAGCAGATCATGGAAAAGGCGGGGATGGAAATTCCGGAAGATCCGGTTGACCTGCTCGTCATCAGCATTCCGGTTCCGCACGGGAGCAACCTTGCCGGTGTGCAGAATCTGTTCCTTTTGGGTTCGACTTACGGTGCAGAGACGCTTCGCGCCAATATCGGAATCTACTCCGGGCCGGTTCAGCCGGCAGTCGAGTCCGTCATCAAGGTCGTTGTGCAGCTGCATTCGGGCATGAGCGAGGAGATCAGCCGTGTGGAGATTGCTCCGACCTTCTACCGCGGTGAGTTTTCCGACGGCGGCGAAGAAGCACAGAAAGCTTTTGAGGAATCCCTGCCCGAACAGCTCAATCTCACGGAAATCAGAGAGTGGGTATACTCAGAGCCGCAGGTCGGCTGAGTGCAGGATCTTCATCCGAATGCACCGGTGAAAACCGTGCGCTGACATAAACAGATTACGCCATAGTATTTCTGACTCGCATCAGGAATACTATGGCGTTTTTCATTGCGCCGCGCAGAAACGGCTGCATAAAGAAACGGGGCATCTGTGCGTGCATGCACAAATGTCCCGTTGTATATTGGCAGATGCATATCCGCAGCATGTCAGGATGTACTGCGTATCTAAACAGCCCTGATTGTCAGGGATATGCGTATGTTACCGGCTCTCGTCGCTGAAGCCGCTGTCAACCAGTTCGACCAGAGAAGCAACTGCCTGCTCCTCATCCGTGCCGTCAGCGATAATGCGGATTGCAGTGCCGCCGACAATGCCCAGAGACAGAATGCCCAGCAGAGACTTTGCATTCACACGGCGCTCCTCTTTCTCAATCCAGATTGCAGAACGGAACTCGTTTGCCTTCTGAATGAAGAAGGTTGCAGGACGTGCGTGCAGACCCACCTGATTCTGAACCATAACATCTTTGATACACA
>CAMNAY010000111.1 GCA_946531975.1 uncultured Ruminococcus sp.
CAGAAAAGATAAGGGAGTGAAGCATCACTGAAATGAGGATCTATCTCGATTCCGCGGCGACGACTAAGCCCTCTGCGGGCTGCATTGCCGCGATGACGGAAGCGATGCAGAACACATGGGGCAATCCGTCTTCCCTGCACAAGGTCGGTCTCGAAGCGCAGCTCGTCATGGAGCATGCGCGCAAACAGCTCGCAGCGGCACTAGGCTGTGAGACTGCCGCGCTGACCTTTACTTCAGGTGCGACGGAGAGCAGCCATATTGCGATCCGCGGTGCTGCCGCAGCTTACGGTAGGCGGCGCAGACGGGTCATCACAACAACGGTTGAGCATGCGTCGGTGCGCGGCGCATTTGATCTGCTGGAGGAGCAGGGCTTCGAGGTCGTGCGGATTGCACCGGATGCGGACGGCATCCTGCGTGCGGAATCTGTCGCGGCGGCTGTCGATGATAACACCTGCCTTGTCAGTATGATGCTCGTGAATAATGAGACCGGCGCAGTCCTTCCGGTGCAGCGTGCCTTTGCAGCGATCAAGCGGGAACACCGCGAGGTCATTACGCACTGTGACGCCGTGCAGGGCTTTCTGAAGCTGCCGTTCAATCCGGAAAAGCTCGGCGCAGATCTTCTGACGGTCAGCGGACATAAGGTTCATGCCTGCAAGGGCGTGGGTGCGCTGTACCATAAAAAAGGCATTCGCCTGATGCCGCTCTGGAAGGGCGGCGAGCAGGAGGGCACTCTGCGTCCGGGTACGGAATCTGTTCCGCTGATCGCAGGGTTCGGTGCTGCGGTGCAGGAGCTTCGCGGGAGTGTCGCAGAACGTGCGGCGTATGTCGGCGGACTGCGTTCCGCACTGATCGAACAGCTCAGCGGCATGGAGAATGTCACTGTGAATTCTCCCGCGGACGGCAGCCCGTATATTCTGAGCTTTTCGGTTAAGGGTCTGCGCTCGGAAACAATGCTGCATTTTCTCTCGGAGAAGGGCATTTCGGTATCAAGCGGCTCGGCATGTTCCAAAGGAAAGCAGAGCGGTGTACTCGAACAGTTCGGCGTGAAGCCGGATCTTGCGGACAGTACCTTGCGCGTGAGCTTCTGTGCGGACAATCAGCCGGAGGACATCACTGCGCTTTGCGAAGCACTGAAGGAAGCGCAGGCAAGACTGGTACATAAGCGCTGACGGTTGACAAAGGAGATTTTCCGCGATGGCAAGTAAAGTATACGATATTCTTCATTTGCTGATTTCCTTCGGTATCATCGCTGAAGCATGGCATTTGAAATGGCGCGGAGATCATCCGCGGGGTATGGAGGATCCGGTTGAAACGGAAGCGGAAATCTGCTCGGTACAGTTCCGGAAAAGATGGTTCTGGTCGCCGAAGGAAAGCGCCCGCGTGACAATCAATGCAAAATACACAAGAGAAAACGGGAAGCAGGTAACCGGTCAGCTCAAAACTTATCCGGTTCGTTCAAAGGTTGAGATGTATGCACCGGAGCTGCTCAATCAGGGTACAAAGGTGCAGATCCGATATGACCGGAAGCGCTGCCATTTTTTCAATCCGTATTTTTGCTTTGCGGATCCGCGCTATGCGGTGCCGGAGGTGTCCGGTGAACCGCGAAAGATCAGAATCGGTTATGTTACGCTGATACTGCTCTCGCTGCTGATACTTATGCTGTCGGCAGGTATTATCTGCCTTGACTATTTTGTTGACTGACAGGATTGAAGGAGGTGCGGCACAGTGATCCGACACTATCAGCCGGACGATCTGCGCGGATGTGCAGAGGTATTCCGCGATGCATTCGCGGAAGAACCGTGGAAAGAGAACTGGAGCATTCAGCTCGCGGAGACAAGAATCTCGGAGCTGATGAATACGCCGGTGTCGGTCGGCTTTGTCTATGAGGAAGCCGGGACGGTTTACGGCGTTGCTGCCGGCAGAGCCGTCACCTACCTGTACGGACGCGAATACGTGATCGACGAATTCTGCATGTCGCCGCAGGTGCAGGGCAGGGGAATCGGCAGCGGGATGCTCCGGCATATCATGGACGAAATGTCGGCACGCGGTTTTGCAGCGGTTGTGCTGCAAACAACAAAAGGATTTCCGAGTGAGCGGTTCTACCGGAAGAACGGCTTTGTGCAGAGTCCTGATATGATCACGATGTATCACAAGCTGAACAATGCGTGATCCCCTATACTATTTTATATAATATGAGGAATTGACAATGAGAGAGATCATTCTTGTTAAATACGGAGAAATGGCACTGAAGGGACTGAACCGCAGCTCCTTTGAAGATGTGCTGCTGCGGAATATTCGTTACCGCCTGAAGCAGATCGGCAAATTCTCCTATACGAAAGCGCAGTCCACGATCTATATTACGCCCGAAGCAGAAACCGATGAAGCATGCGATGAGCTGCTGTCAGCTGCCATGCCGCGGCTGAAAAAGGTGTTCGGCATTGCAGCACTGGCACGGGCACTGACCTGTGAGAAGGACTGGGCGGATATCACAAAGCGTGCAGTGCCGTATCTGGAAGATGCACTGAACGCGGCAAAGACCTTCAAGGTCGAAGCAAAGCGTTCGGACAAGGCGTTCCCGATGAAGTCGCCGGAGATCTGCCGGGAACTGGGCGGCATCCTGCTCGAACAGTATCCGCATCTGAGCGTGAATGTCAACGAGCCGGATGTGACCGTGACCGTCGAGATCCGCGATACGAATGCATATGTGCATGCAGCGAGGGAGAAGGGCGCAGGAGGATTGCCGGTCGGGACCGCAGGCAATGCGATGCTGCTGCTTTCGGGCGGCATTGACAGTCCGGTTGCGGCATACATGATGGCAAAGCGCGGTCTGCGCATTACAGCATGTCATTTCGCGAGCCCGCCCTATACCTCCGAGCGAGCAAGAATGAAGGTTGAGCAGCTCTGCGAAAAGCTGACGCCGTGGTGCGGGAGCATGGCATTCTACTGCGTGCCGTTTACCGAAATTCAGGAGGAGCTTCAGCGGAATTGTCCGGAGGAATTCTTTACGATTCTGATGCGCAGACTGATGATGGAGATTGCCTGCCGTCTTGCCGAGCGCGATGACTGCGGTGCGATCATCACAGGCGAAAGCCTCGGACAGGTCGCGAGCCAGACCATGCCGGCAATCGCCTGCACGGATGCTGTCGCAACGATGCCGGTTCTGCGCCCGCTGATCGGCATGGATAAGGTTGAGATCGTTGACATCGCACGGAAGATCGACACCTTTGATATTTCGATTCAGCCGTATGAGGACTGCTGCACGGTCTTTACCCCGCGGCATCCTAAGCTCCGTCCGCATCTGGATGCCGTGGAGGAGGCGCAGGCTGAGTATGACTTTGCGCCGCTGGTGGAGCAGGCGATTCAGAATGCTGAGAAAAAGATCTTTGCACAGCATGTCTCAGAATCTCAAAACATTTAACAATATATGGCTGTGATGTTTCACGTGAAACATTGCAATATTGGTGAAAATATGCAAATCGAGGATATAATTAAAGCTGAATATGGCAGAAGTGACCGAATAATGACCGGCGACCTTGACAAAGCGGTGCGGAATGTAGTACAATGTCTATTGGAGAATAGGCTAACTGTGGCAACAGGCGAAAGTCTGACAGGTGGTCTGCTCTCTGAACGTATTACATCAGTGCCAGGCGCATCACAGGTCTTTGAGCTGGGAATATGCACCTACTCTGATCGGATGAAGCAAGACTTGCTTCATGTACCGTCCGGTATTCTCGCACAGTACGGTGCGGTCAGCCGCCAGACTGCTTATGCTATGGCGGAGGGTCTGATGCATCGCTCCGGTGCGGATCTCTGTCTGACAGTGACCGGACTCGCCGGACCCGGCGGCGGTACCGCGGAAACTCCCGTTGGAACCGTTTATGCCGGCTTCGCTTATCAGAATCAGGTGACTGCTGCTTGTCTGAAGCTATACGAGCTTTCAGGACTTGACCGCAGCGGTATCCGGCGCATGACTGCGTTATGCGTGTTTCAAATCGCGGAACAATTACTGCGGGCAAACGGGTGAACAGATCCGATGCCTGCGAATACCTGCGCGAATGCTCCGATGAGGGGAAGCACAGATTCCGTGCCGACCCGATCCGGCGCTTTGCAGATGATGGAGGCGTTCAATTAGTATGGAAAACCAATTTGACCAGGATACGAACCGCGCTGATTTCGGACGGCATTTCCGCCCCGAAGATCAGCCGAGAAACACCGGTGAGAGCAGAAGCTCTGAGTCGGTGCAGCAGAGATCATACGGAACGCGCAAGCTGCTGAAGGGCGCCGCAGGACATGCGGAACAACATGCAGAACGCGCAGGTGCCGGCGATCAGAACGCTGCTTCCGGCAGGAATGGCTCACATCGGGACGGTATCGCGGAGGTCCTTGAGGAAGTCGAGGCTGAACAGCTCAGACGCCGCAGGACGCCGCGTGCTGAATACGCTTCTGATTCTCCGGATTCCTCTGAACAGGGACGCCGTCCCGTTCGGAGAGCGGCTGCGCCAAAACCGGACGAGGGAAGACGGAAAAGACAAATGCCGGAAACGGACACTGAGTTTTCGGAGGATGTCGAGTCCGTTCAGCTTCGGCCGGCGAAGAAAGGGAAAAAGAAGAAGAAAAAACGCAAGCAGTATACGCTTGCGGATGTCCTCAAGATTTTCATCCCGTGGCGGGGCGATTCTGTCTTTGAGGCACTGCGTAAAATCATTTTTACCTGTGCAGTCTGCGTCGTCGGAGTCTGTACTTTCCTGATCAGCAGTTACTACATTGACCTGTAAGAGGCAAAGAAAGAATACGAGGAAATGCAGCAGAGACTCGAAGACGTACTCAATAACAGAGGCTTCACCAAGCCTATCTATGTCGAAAACAAAGTCACAGGTAAGATGGAGGAGTATCTGGAGTATAACGAAATCGCAAACCAGTATCTGAACCAGAATCCTGATATGGTCGGCTATATCCGTATCAAGGATACCGAGGTCAGTTACCCCGTCGTTCAGAAGAAATCCAAAGACATTAATGATAACAAGAACGACTATTATCTTTATCGCACGTTCCATCAGGAAAGCTCCCGCTCGGGATGCATCTTTATGGATTACCGCAATCACTTCGATGAGGTGGCCGATCACCGCCGCATCGTGGACAATTCCGATAATCTCCTGATCTACGGGCATAATATGAATAACCTGACAATGTTCGGCAGCCTTCGCAATTATTATCGCAATCCGGGCTATTATATGCAGCATCCAGTCGTTGAACTGTATTCACTCTACAATCTCTACCGGTATAAGATTTTTGCGATATTCGTCGTTGACGGCGAGGACTTCGATTCAGAGTACGCTTTCGATTGCTGGAACGATCTGGATTTTGAAAGCGAAGACGACTTCTATGAATTTGTGAACAACGCAAAGAAACGCACAGTCATCACCACGGACGTTGATGTGAAGTATGGGGATCCACTCCTGACGCTGTACACTTGCCACGGATTGCATGCCAATGCCAAGCTGATTCTGATGTGCCGGCGTGTGCGTGAAGGTGAAGACCCGCTTGAGGGTACGCAGAATGCTGTCCTGAATGACAATGTTCTGTACACCAAACAATATTATAATTACGGTCACCCCAATACGTTTGATCCCGAAAAATTCGTGCCTTACGGTCCGAATCCGTAACAGGGTGAAACATAAAAAGAAATTATACGGATGTGTGACTGATTTCACCGCTGTGAAACGGACTTGTTTCCTGCGGCGAAAGACGAAACACTGAAGTTCCTGCTGCTTCATGCCGTTTATCCTGTCCGGAGCGAACAGCCCGGCGGAACGCAGAACTCCCTGCGGCGCGCAAATCCGCGGTGTGAAATTATGCAGCATACAGAGATAGAGAGGCAGAGTTTGGATTTCAATTCCGCCTCTGATCGCAAAAGGGTAAAGCGCGGCTGTGCGAAACGGGTAACCGCATGCCGGCGAAAGGAGCCGACAATAACGATTTGAGACAAAATCCCCACAACAATCTTGGGGAAATAAAGCCGGTTTCAGCCGGTGAGATTGAATATATGGAGAGAAACTATGCAAGCTCGAACGCGAAGAAACCGCGTGGCGATTCTGGTT
>CAMNAY010000112.1 GCA_946531975.1 uncultured Ruminococcus sp.
CTGACCGGCGGAGCAGGAGAACCTGTCAGCTTTTCAATTACCGGAGTCCTGCTGCCCGATAATGAGCGGCTTTATACCGCTGAGAATAACGTCATCGAGGTGCTCGGCAGCGACGGCACACGCACGCCGTTCTGTACGATCTCCCCGGAATGGCTGGTGCGGGAGGCTGAGCGGCAGACCGAAGCAAACGGCGGTACCGGCTGGAACGGTGTTGAGGCTTATCAGGATTCACTGACTGCGGAGAATATTCAGGCAGAAGGTATCCGCAGACTCAGCGGAAGCCGCTATCAGATTGATCTGATGTTCTGGAAAAACGGCGTTGAGTCTGAGAATCTCGGCTATGCGCATCTGCTGTATGACGCGGACACCGGAGACATGCACGGACTGCCGTTCTGCACCGACGCGATTGACGGCGGCTCGGACAAGGGCTTTTATCAGCTCGGATACCTGCATGAGGAGACATCGGATACATGGGATATGCATGCGGCATTGTATTCATATGAGGATACCTCGGAACTTCAGACGATCGAAATCCCGTATACCTCGGACAGCTCATGCATGATGATGTGGGATGAGAATACCATGACAGTCCGAAACGGCTCAATCTATATGATCGGATCGGAGCTCGAACCTGATCCGGAGTTCCTCGAATACATCGGGCAATATATCATGCGGGTGCAGCCGGAGACCGGCGACGCAGCAAAGATCTATCCGAATGCGGATGCATTTTCCGGACAGTTCACTGTGCTTTACAATCTCACAGACGATCCGGATGAGGCGTATTATATCGCAAATGAGAACGGCACGGTGCGATTCGTGCGCGGCGACCTTGATCTTGCCAAGACCTGCGAGACCGTCTACACGCTGGATTCTGCGCAGCTTTACGGCAGCGGCACCGGCTGGCGTGAGTCGCTGGCGAAGTATGAGCCGCATATTCCGGTCATTCTGGACGACTGCATGCTCTATTATTTTCCGGGACAGACATTGAACGGCGAGCAGATTGCGGTCGTGAACCTGAACAGCAAGGATGTGACCTACCTCATGGTTCCGGACGCAGAAGATCTTTCTGATTCTGACAGCTCAAGCAGTCTCGGCGACGATTTCACTGAAGTGCAGCCGACGAAGCAGGCGTTCTTTGAAAATCCGCTGAAGGGCAGCGGCCCTCTCCGGAAAATCACCTACGGAGGGTTTGAGGATAATGACTACTACTATTATGGTATTGATGAAACTACGATTCGCTGCTTCCCGAAGGACGGCGCCTCGGAGCCGGAAGATATCACAATGACGGATGTTTTCTACAATGATCTGTATACAACTTTCTGGTGGGGCGATGCGGATGACATCGTCGGACGGCTGACGGATGACCAAAAGTATCTGATTGTTGCAAGGTGCAGCGGCGAAATTCTTGCGGAGATTGAGAACAGCGCAGGGTTCAGCGCGTTCACTGACCTGAGAATGACGGACGATGATACGGTTTGGCTGACAAGGTTGGCAGACAATTATCATGATGACGAAGAATTGTGGCGCTATCAGATCAGCGAAGGAAAGCTGGAGCAGGTCAGATTGCCGATCGACCCGGAGACAGAGTTGATCAGCGGTTCCCTGAAGCAGGATCCTGAGACCGGTACGGTCTGGATGGGCGTCGCTAAGAAGGACGGCAATTCTGCGAAGGATGTCCTCGTACTGATGAAGGGCTGGCAGGAGCCGTTTCGGATGCATGTGACTGACAATCCGGCAGCCTATTCCATACCGGCAAACAACAAGCTGTATTTCATGGATTATCAGACGGATGAAGCGACAGGCGATGCAACTTCAACCGTGTGGATGGAATTTGACCCCGTAACAAAGACATCGTCCAAGGTGTCGGATGCTGATTTCATCGGCATGTACGGCAGCGAAATGCTCGGATACAATCAGAACGGCTGGTACTATACGACAGACAGGAATCAGACGGTCACAATGTGGGATGTTCACACAGGCAGCAAGCGTGTTGTCTGGGAGAATCCGAAGGATGAAGCGCCGGATTCTGTCTGCTTTGAGAAAAAAGGTCTGGTCGTGACTTACGGCGCAGATACAAAAACAACAGCGTATTATCCCTTTACGGATGAATGACAGACTGAGCGGAGCGCCCCTGAGATCAAGGGGGCGCTCCGCTTTTGGCTTTTGGGAGATTTATAAGCGAAATTCATGTGAAATGTGAAAAATCTCTTGCATTTTTGCGGAAAATATGTTAGAATAAAATTAAGCGCCGTATCAGGCGTATTACGGGAAAAACTGGAGGACTAGCAATGGCAGAACCGAATCAGAAAATGGAACCGGTCACCAATCCCGTCCTTGTGGACGCTATGGCGACCTTTAAGCTCGATCTCACCAACAGAGAGCATGAAATTGCATTTCTGGAGGCAGCGATCGACGCAAAATACCTGCTTCCTGCAAAAATCGAGCAGATGCCCGATCAGGCAACTCAGGAGGGACAGATCCCGACCCGCGTCGCATTTCAGGTCATGACCAACCCGAAGGGCGACAAGTTCATGCCCGCATTTACAGACGAGATCGAGCTGCGCAAGACCCGCAAGCCGGACAGTGAGCCGCTGCAGATCGCAGTCGTCGATTTCCGCGCACTCTATAACTTCATCAAGCAGAATGAAGGCATCAACGGCATTGTCATCAATCCGTTCGGCAGTGCGCTTTGCCTTGTCCGTCAGCAGGTCATCGCAATCGGAGAAAACGACTTCAAGATTGTTGTGTCGCAGCCGCGTCCGCAGCCGCAGATCATTGACCTGACGACACCGCAGGCACAGGCAGCACAGCAGCCGTCCAATGCACTCGGCGCTCCCGAAGATGACAGCAAGGCGCGTGCGGATATGATCCGTCAGGCAATGGCTGACATGGAAGCTGCAAAGGACAGCGATGCGGCAGAGGACGCAGAGTCCGAGAACGATCCGCTGACCGATGAACTGCTCAATGCGCTGAAGGCAACGCTGAAGAAGCAGAAGTCCGTCAAGAAGGCGTACATCAAGGCAGATGTCGAAAACGATGAGCGCTATCTGCTGGTCGCGCTCGATGCCGATGAGGACGAGATCGGGAAGATCGGCGAGGCAGTGTCTTCCGAGTGTGCGGATTATTCCGACCTGCCGTTCGACTGCGTGCCGGCAACCAATATCCGTGCAAAGGAACTGGTCGCAGACGGCAAGCCGTTCTATGAGAAGAAGCGCTTCGGCATTTTCTGATTACGGGTAAAATCAGGAGTACAGCTTTTCCGCGCTTTCTGCATTCTTACGCATCCGGCAGGCAGAACGGGTATTGCCTGCCGGATTACACGGGTTGTAAACGGCACCGTGCAGTGCCGTTTCGGATAAAATCAGCACCGGAAACGGTGCGCATCTTTCAGAGGGGGTAATTGCCATGAAAAAGAAGACGCTGCCGGCGATCATGCTGGCAGCAGTCCTAGCCGTGAACGGGGCGGCAGGACTGCAATCTGACAGCGGCTCCGCGGTTCGCACAGCGAGCGCGGCATCGGATACCAACGATGACTGGCTGCATGCCAAGGGAAGCCGTCTGTATGACAAGGACGGCAACGAAGTGTGGCTGACCGGTGCAAACTGGTTCGGCTTCAACTGCACCGAGAATGTGCTGCATTATCTCTGGAGCGGCGACATCAGCGACATGGTCAAGTCGATCGCCGATCACGGCATCAATGTTCTGCGCATTCCGGTCTCGACAGAGCTGCTCTATAACTGGATGATCGGTGATCCCGATCCCATTGAGAGCGTCAACCCGAACAATGACCCGTATTATCCGTTCAACATTGACCTGATCAATGAGGACGGCTCGGTCATGAACAGCCAGCAGGTCTTTGATGTGCTGCTGAAAAAGTGCAAGGAGAACGGCGTGAAGGTCTTTATCGACATTCACAGCCCTGAGTCCAACAACTCCGGTCATAATTACGGCATCTGGTACGGCAAGAGCTTTACTGCCAATAACGGCAAAACGGTCGAGGTCACGACCGATGTCTGGATCGAGACCCTTGCATGGACGGCAGATCATTACAAGAATGACGATACGCTGATCGGCTTTGACCTCAAGAATGAGCCGCACAGCAAGTACGGCGGCGCTCCGCTCTATGCAATCTGGGATGATTCCAATGCACCGAATAACTGGAAGCAGGCTGCACAGGACTGCGCAGATGCGATCCTGAAGAAGAATCCGTATGCACTCATCCTGATTGAGGGCAATGAGGGCTTCGAGGGTCACGGCGCATGGTGGGGCGGCAATCTCCGCGGTGTCGCGAAGTATCCGGTTACGCCGAGTGCCGGCACCAGCCAGATCGTCTATTCTCCGCATGACTACGGTCCGATCGTCAGCGATCAGACATGGTTCAACAAGAACTTCACCGAGCAGACACTGCTTGATGATTACTGGTATGATACATGGGCATATCTGAACGATAAGGATATGTATCCGCTTCTGATCGGTGAGTGGGGCGCACTGCTCCCTGCCGCTGTCGATGAGGAAAAGATCATTACGCAGGATGCCACCGCGATGACCAAGCAGGAGCAGAACGCCAAGTGGCTCGTGCTGCTGCGCAATTACATGATCAAGCACCATATCAATCACACCTTCTGGTGCCTGAATGATGATTCCGGCGATACCGGCGGACTCTGGAAGTCAATCCAGTACAACCCGTCTACCGGCACTGTGATCGAATGGGATACGCTGAAATACGGCATCTTTGAAAAGGCACTCTGGCAGACCCAGAAGACCGGCAAGTATATCGGTCTGGATCACCAGAAGGCACTGGGCGAGAACGGTATTTCGCTCAACGATTTCTATGCAAACTATGCTTCGAGCGAGGGCAGCAACCTCGACGGCGGCAAGACTGCAACCGGAATCGTTACCCCGATCATTACAGATACAACAACATCAACGACCAAAACAACGACCACTACAACTCTGACTACAACGACCTCCACCAGCTCGACGACTTCTACGACGTCGAGCAGTGCCAGGCCCGACACGAAAATTACCTACGGCGACGCAGATTGTAACGGTGATGTCAATGTGCTTGATGCTGTGCTGCTCGCTCGTGTTGCGAGTGAAACTGACGGCGCGGAAATCACAAAAGAAGGAAAACTGAACGCGGATGTGAACGGTGACGGTCTTGTGGATTCCAAAGACCTTATCAAGCTGCTTAGTTATCTTGCAAAGAAGATTACGATTGAGGAGCTGAAGCCATAACCGGAAAAGCCCTCCTCTCTGTACCGACTGGAGGGCTTTTATTTGAGTGGATGCAAGGCAAAAATGAGGGTTTGCCTGCACATAAACCGTGCCATGTACCGCACGGAAATCTGAAGAGGGGGAATCTCCAATGAAAAACAAGGCGATGCTGTCCGTTCTGACGGCAGCAGTCATCGCGGGCGTGGGACTGACCGCGCCGACGAGTTCTGCTTTGCAGGGCGCGCCGCTGAATGTCTCCGCCGCCGATGACAACAACGACGACTGGCTGCACTGCGAGGGCAGCCGGATCTACGACAAGGACGGCAATCAGGTCTGGCTGACCGGCGCAAACTGGTTCGGCCTCAACTGCACCGAGAACATTCCGCACGGTCTGTATTCGCGTGATGTGGATGATATGCTGTCTGATGTCGCAAATCACGGCATCAACATTATCCGCTTCCCGATCTCCACTGAGCTGCTGCTCTCGTGGATGGACGGCGCACCGCTGGCGGTCAGCTCCGTCAATGCGTCCTACAACCCGCCGACAGATGTGGTCGGTGAGGACGGAACGGTCACGAAGGCAGGTACCTACGGCAATATCAACAAGGATTTCGTCGAATCGGACGGCAAGACGCTGAAGAACTCCATGGAGATCTTTGATGTGATTATGCAGAAATGCAAAAAGTACGGCATCAAGGCGCTGATCGACGTTCACAGCCCCGCATCGCATAACTCCGGCCATAACTATGAGCTGTGGTTCTATGAGAAAACCAATGACAAGGCGGACGATATGGCGGTCGGCCATTTCTCCAAGAAGC
>CAMNAY010000113.1 GCA_946531975.1 uncultured Ruminococcus sp.
GCTCCTCGTCATCGACGGCAGACAGACCGGCTCGCTCGGCGCGACCTATGACGACCTGATTTCGATTATGCTTCAGCACGGCGCTGTCAATGCGGCAAACCTCGACGGCGGAAGCTCCTCTCATATGATCTATAACGGTGAGCTGATCACTGTCTGCTCGTCGCTGTACGGTCCGCGTAAGATGCCGAGCTGCTGGCTCGTTGCTCCGGAACAGTAAGAACGGATAAGGAGGATCAGAACAGATGGATATTGAACAGCAGGAGGTCCGCCTCCCCGGCGAGAGCAGCGGACAGAAGAAGCGTCCGCAAAGACCGGCTGACGGTCAGCGGACAGGTGCGCCCAGAAAGCCCGCACCGCGTCCCGACGGAGCCGCACCGCGCAAAAAAAGACCCGCAGCGGAGGGCGGCGCTGCCCGTCCTGCCCGCAGCACATCCGGTGCAGGGGAGCGCTCCGCAGCACCGAAGAAGCGTCCCGCAGCCTCCGAAAGCGGCACGCGGTTTGCAGATGAAGCACCGGCAAAGCGTCCTGCCTCCAGAACCGCCGGCGGCAGCCGCCCGGCAGCAGAGCGCCGCGCCCCGGACGGACGTCCGCGCCGAGCGCCGCAGGACAGAACACGCACCGCAGATCCGGCAGCAGGCACCCGCAGCCGTTCTGCCGCGGCAGAGAAGAGCAGCGCTGCCGCAAAATCCCGCAAGGTTTCCAAGTGGCGCATCGGCATGACAATCTACGTGATCCTGTTCTTCATTGTGATCGCGTTTGCAATGCGCTGGATCTGGGTTCTGTGCAGCGAGTTTGAGGATTCGCAGCCGAAATACACGATCGACCGCTATGTTTCCGAGCTGAACAGCAAGGACAATGCCGGCAAGATTCAGTTCTATCAGGATCTGCTCAAGGAGAAGATCGACGTTCTGCCGCTTTCGCAGTATGAGTCCTCCGAGTCGATCTACAATACCCTTGACATCGAGGAGCCGGAGAATGTGCAGTTCTCATGGATCAAATCCAAGCGCTTCACAGAGGAAGCTCCGGTCTACTACATCCGCAGCGGCGAGCTGGTCGTCGCGGAGGTCGAGCTGAATACAACCGAAAAGACCAAGAAGCATGACTTCAACCTCTGGAGCATCGGCAAGGTCTCCTCGATGATCGAGGTCGCCTCCGAGCCGGAATATGATGCAAAGATCACAGTTCCCGCAGGTGCATCGCTTACGATCAACGGCGTTGCAGTGGATGCAGGTCTGCTTCAGCCCTGTGATTCCACAGTGAAGCTGGATGAAGCCGCACTGAAGTATTCTGCACAGCCTGCCGCTGTGAGCTGCACAATTTCCGGTCTGTATGCGTCCCCTGTGATCGCAGCAGCTGATGCAGCCGGCAATCCGCTGACGCCTGTTGAGGAGCCGAAGGAAGGCGCCAAGCATGTCGAGATGGTGTTTGAGCCTGCTGATGCAGCAGCACCGGATCAGGCCATTACCGCGCGGACAGAGGCGCTGACCGCTGCATATATCAACTATATGATCAACGAAGGTTACGGTGAGATCGGCGATGCAGCGACATGGAAAAACCTCGGCGCGCTCGATCAGTACATGATCAACGGCTCGAAGCTCTACCAGAATATGCACAGTTCCGCAGGCGAGCTGAACTGGAACAACGCTTATACCTCGCGTAAGGATGAACCGATTGAGATTTCTCATCTGAAGATGTATTCTGAGACCTGCTGCACAGTTGAGTCGAAATATGCGTATCAGCTGACAAAGACCAGAGACGGCGTCACCAATGTCAACGACTACGCAGGTACAATCCGCTGGACGCTTGTCAAGGCTGGCGATGCATGGTATGCAACCGATAATGTGCTCGTTCAGAGCTCTGAGGGCGGTACCCACAGCAACGTCGGTGTCTGACCGGACAAATCATAGCAAAAAGGCTCCCGAAGATCATTCGGGAGCTTTTTTCTGTCAGTATTTGTATTCGTAGAAGACGGCGTTGCCGAAGAATTCCTCACCGCCCCAGAGTGCGCGCATAAATGACGGATACGCCATTTCGGCAATCTGTGTGATGCGGTGGAACATTTCGATTGCGGTCTCGCCCTGTTCATGCAGAGCAGCAGGACAGTCATATTCGATCAGCACTGCCTGATCCTCGCCGCTGACCGCGAACTTGGCAAAGCGGTATTTCTGATGCAGTTCATTTGCTTTCTTCTGCATTTTGATCCGCTCGGCATCGGTCTTGAACCGGACGAAATCCGGCACGCGCACGGCAATCGACGGGTCTCCGCTGTTGATGATGTACCAGAGATTGAGTGTTGTGTAGGCGATCCGGACACCGACAATGATCCGGATGCTGTCCTCCTCCTCCTGAACGCGGTATTTCAGCCCGTAACGGTCGAATGCTTCCTTGATTTCATTTGTGATATCTGTCATGATCGCTGATTCCTCCTCTCCGCGGGGCATGTCATTCGCCGTACAGTCTGCGCATGATCTCCGGATAGCAGGTTTCGACGATCTGTGCCGCCCGCATCAGCATTTCGAGTGCGGCTTCCCCGATGTCATCGGTATTCAGCGGGAAGTCATACGCGGCATTGACCACATGCGCATTGGTATCCGCAATAAAACGCAAAAAGCGGTACTGCACATTGCATTCGCTGAGCGCGTCGATGACGGCATCTTCTTTTTCCGGCGGATACTTGATGATATTATAGATCCGCATGGAAGTTTCATCGCGGTCGGTCTGCGAGATAAAAACAGTGCGGATTTCCGCGGTTTTTGTCGTCAGTGCGATCCGCACCAGACTGCTGCTTTCGTGTTCCTCGGTGATACAGTTCAGATTGTTTTTCTCAAATTCGCTTTGGATCGCTTCAGTTGCCGGAGCAATCATCGGGATCGCCTCCTTTTTGTGAAATCGTGTTTCTATTATAATCTTTTTTTGCAGGATTGTCAAGGAAAAACAGAGGGCACCGTATACATGCGGTGCCCTCGCGTGTGTATTTGCAGTGTCGGATCAGGATTCTTCGTCAATGGTGCGGGCGGTGAGTCTTGCACGGGATGCGAGATCTGCACCTGCACCTGCCTTCTTGATCGAGATGACATTGCTGTCGTAGCGGATCATCAGGCGGAATGCGACGATACCGGAGTTGTTGTCGATCTTGACCTTGAGCTTGGTGGTATCGCCCGGCTTTGCGGAAACGGTCTCGGCGGTCAGCGTCATGTTGCTGCCGAGATTGATCTCCTGCTTCGGCTCGTCCATATTGATACAGACAAAGCCTGCGTTCGTATCGACCGTGCCGACGCCCTTGCCTTCATAGTCGCCGATGTCAACGAGTGTGAATTCGATCGGGTAGACACCGTCCGGTGCATCCTCTGCGATCTCCATTTCATACTCCAGCAGGTCGCCGTCGAAGACATAGTTCTCACGCTGAGAGATATCCAGCCACATTGCAAGGTAGTTTCGGAATGCCGGTTTGTAGGTCGGCTCTGCATAAGCGGAAGCCAGCGTCGTGCCGGTATAGGCTTCGGTGACGATCTCGCCGCCGTCCTTGGTAACGGTTGTGCCGTTGATATCGGTCTTGGGGACATAGATCTTGCCGTCATCGCCGCGCAGTGTCGTGACGATTGCATTTGCTGCATCCTCACCGTTCTGACCGGCGATATTGTCGTTGAAGTTCAGGACGAAATTCTGACCGCCCTTCTGGTCGGTGACCATATGCTCCTCATCGAAGCCAAGCAGCTCCTGTGCATCCGGCTCATCGCTGCTGCCGCTGTCCGCATTGCTGCTTTCGCCTTTGCTGTTGCTTTCTTCCGGTTTACTGTTGTTCTCAGCCTGGCTGCTTTCGCTGCCGGATTCCTGCTTGCTGGTTTCGCTGCTCTTGCCGCAGGCGAACGCAGGAACCATCATGGAACATGCAAGCAGCAGAGCTGCTGTTCGTTTCAAATAATTCATTGCCCTCAGGCTCCTTTCGTATTTCGTGTCTCAAATACCCGTTCCAAAAGTTGTACAGTGTCCTCTGCCGGACTACCGTTCTTATTATACACGCTCGGCGCCGAAAAGTCAAGTGAAATGTTTGTGACAGTTCGGTTTCACTGCGGTGACAGAACGGCATTATTTTTCGAGGTAATCGCGGACTTTCTTGCTTCTGCTGGGGTGGCGGAGCTTGCGCAGCGCCTTTGCTTCGATCTGCCGGATGCGTTCGCGGGTGACATTGAACGCTTTTCCGACATCCTCAAGGGTCTTGGGCGGCTCATTGTCCAGACCGTAGCGCATCCGCAGGACATCGGCTTCACGCTGTGTCAGCGTAGACAGCACCTCATTGAGCTGCTCCTTGAGCATGGTGTTGTTAGCGGCATCGTTCGGGGACTGTGCGTGGTTATCGGGGATGAAGTCGCCCAGGTGCGAATCCTCCTCCTCACCGATCGGCGTTTCGAGCGAGACCGGCTCCTGTGCAATGCGCATGACCTCGCGGACCTTATCGAGCGGCATATCGAGATAATCCGCGATATCCTCCTCTGTGGGATCCTTGCCGTTGAGGTGCAGGAGCTGGCTGGATGCTTTCTTTACGCGGGTGATTGTCTCGACCATATGTACCGGGATGCGGATGGTGCGCGCCTGGTCGGCGATGGCGCGCGTGATGGCCTGCCGGATCCACCATGTTGCATAGGTCGAGAACTTGTAGCCCTTGGTATAGTCGAATTTATCGACCGCCTTCAGGAGACCCATATTGCCTTCCTGAATGAGATCGAGGAACTGCATGCCTCTGCCCACATATTTTTTGGCAATGCTGACGACCAGACGGAGGTTTGCCTCCGAGAGACGGTTTTTCGCCACTGCGTCATTCGGATTCTCTGCCAGACGCCGAGCCAGCTCCTGCTCCTCATCAGCCGTCAGCAGCGGTACTCTGCCGATGTCCTTGAGGTAGATTTTGACCGGATCGTCCGGCGATGTGCTGCTGTCGAGCGACAGTGCATCTTCCTCATCGAGTCTTGTCTCGATGTCGTCGTCGAGGATATCCTCCTCGTCAGTCAGTTCCAGATTCAGCAGATTGCACTGCTCATAGAAAAGGGTAATGTCCTCATCCGTGAATTCCAGCTCTGCGAATGCTGCGTCCAGCTCAGTCTGTGACAGCTTGCCGGATGCCTTGATCCGCTCTAAAAGCTGATCCACCTTTTGCTGTTCCGCTGTTGCCATATTATTCGATTCCTCCCCGTAATCAAATCAATCATATGTGCCCTGACCCGTGCGGCAGGCTGCTCAGTCGATATATCCCTGAAGCTTTTTGCTGCGGCTGTAATGCTTCAGCTTGCGCAGTGCCTTTGCTTCGATCTGGCGGATGCGCTCACGGGTGACGCCGAGCGCTTTGCCGACATCCTCCAGCGTCTGCTGTCTGCCGTTTTCGAGACCGTAGCGCATGCGCATGACCTTTGCTTCCCGTTCGGTCAGTGTAGACAGCACCTCATTCAGCTGCTCCTTCAGCATGGCATTCGATGCTGCCTCATCCGGTGACGGCGCCTGATCGTCGGGGATAAAGTCGCCCAGATGCGAATCCTCCTCCTCACCGACAGGTGTTTCCAGCGATACGGGATCCTGTGCGATGCGCATGATCTCCAGCACCTTCTCCACCGGCATTTCCAGCTTCCGCGCGATCTCCTCCGGACTTGCCTCCTGACCGGTCTCATGGAGGATCTGGCTGGAGATTTTCTTCACCTTGGTAATGCTCTCGACCATATGGACGGGAATGCGGATGGTACGCGCCTGATCGGCAAGCGCTCTGGTAATCGCCTGACGGATCCACCATGTCGCATAGGTCGAGAATTTGAAGCCCTTGGTATAGTCGAATTTATCGACCGCTTTCAGAAGACCCATATTGCCCTCCTGAATGAGGTCGAGGAACTGCATACCGCGCCCGACATACTTCTTGGCGATGCTGACCACCAGACGGAGGTTTGCCTCCGCAAGACGCTGACGCGCCGGTTCATCCTGCGAGTTTTCCGCAAGGCGGCGTGCAAGGTCGGTCTCCTCATCGGTGGTCAGGAGCGGCACCCTGCC
>CAMNAY010000114.1 GCA_946531975.1 uncultured Ruminococcus sp.
CCCCTCCCCCGCCGGAACGACGAATTCACTCACGGAAAATCCAGCATCTGCGAGAGATTTCTTTGCCTGCGCCATGTAGAGCGGCGCGACATGTTCATCGCTGACAATGACGGCGCGGCAGGGCTTCATGATCGCCGCAAGTTCCGTTCCGCAGGTATCGAGCAGCCCCGCACCGGTCAGAATCGGGTACGAGCTGCCGTCGGGCGTGGTCAGAATGTGTCTGTGCATCGGAATCCTCCTGTTCGGTTAATTTCCGCCTGCCGAGGCTTTTGCGATCCTGCCTTCTCTGAGGCATTCGCAGAGCGCTTCGGCGTCATTGTTTTCGAGCGCATCGAGATACGGCTTGAGATTGTCGATCAGGATGCGCAGTTCATCCGCAAGGTAGTCGCGGTTGTCGAGCATCAGCTCCGTCCACATTTTCTCATCGAGTCTTGCAACTCTGGTGAGGTCGCGGAAGCTTCCCGCGGAAAAGCCGCGGCGCTTCTGAGCGGTCGGCGATTTGACATATGCGCCGGAGACAATGTGCGCGAGCTGCGAGGTGTAGGCGATAATGCGGTCATGCTCATCGGGCGTCGAGAAGGTCAGATGCGCAAATCCGATGTCGGTGAAGTAGTTTTTGAGCATTTCGAGCGTCGGCAGATCGGTATTTGCATCCGGCGTGAGGATCATCGAAGCGCCGTCAAAGAGGGAGTCGGTCGCATTGACGAAGCCGCCCTGTTCTTTTCCCGCCATGGGATGTCCGCCGATGTATCTGAAGCCGTTTGTCTGTGCGATTTCCGCCATTTTTCCGACGACTGCCCGCTTGACGCCGCAGATATCGACGAGCACGCATTTCGCCTTTCCGAGCTGCTCCGCGTGATCCTCTGTCCATTTGAGTGCGGCGCCGGGTCTCAGCGCGGTAATGACGAGGTCACAGGTTTCGAGCAGCTCATCCGTGAGCGCCTTGTCTATTGCACCGGTCATCCGGGCGAACATCATGACCTCCTGATCGAGGTCAAAGCCGTAGACGGTGTGGAGCGTGCGCGATTTGGTCGCTTTGGCATAGGAACCGCCGATGAGTCCCAGCCCGATAATTGCAATATTCATGACAGATTCTCCTTCCCGATGCTGTCGTTTTGTTTTTTAGGGGGTGATGCGGTATCAGAACACGCGAAAGGCTGCACATGTCTCTGATCCTTTTTATGCGTCCAGCCTGCAATCATCCTGAATGATTTTCGGCACCCTGTCTTTGAGCGCATCCATTTGGTCGAGCAGAAGTTCGATCTGCTCCGGATTCTGTTCCCTGACCGCGTTCCGGTAGGCGTAATAGCAGCCGTAGTAGTTCAGCTCCGGATCCTTCGAGTTCCGCAGCGGCTCGATCAGCTTCTCCGGATATGTGCTGTCCGCATCCCCGAACAGCGTGACCTCCATGAGCAGCAGCAGCGCAGTTTCCTCTGCCGCTTCCTGTCCGCCTGAGCGGATGCGCATATATCTTGTACCATCATTATAGAGCAGACCGGTTTTCATCTGCATCGGCAGAATGGTCACCAGCCCCATCGCAAACAGCATCAGACACAGCATCAGCATAATCAGGCTGCGCATCAGGATACAGACCGGCACCGTCAGCACCCCGAAGATCAGCGAGGTCAGCGGTCCGGCGAGCAGAATTTTCGACCAGATCCGGACATCATCCTCCGACTGCGATGCAGGGAATGTCCCGCCGACGCCGCCCCAGAGTACGGGGTTCTTTTCGATGCCGAATCTTATTTTGTCCTCCGGCTTTTCCCGATACAGCTTAAACGGTCCGATGACCAGCATTGACAGCTTCCAGTGATGCAGCAGTCCGCACAGCACATGACCGAGTTCATGAATCGTTGTCGCCAGAAACCAGCCAATGACCGCACCGGCAAACACACGAATCAGCAGATCGACAATTTCCATATTGATTGCTCCGTTTTGTATTACAGTCAGAACAGGTCTGCATATGCAAAGCCCGTGTGCAGGTTATCCTTTCATGAACTGATGCAGCGCGTGAAGCTGCTTTGCCAGCGCATCAAATGCATCAGGCTTGACCGACTGCGGACCGTCCATGATCGCATGTTCAGGGTCGTGGTGTACTTCAATGCTCAGACCGTCCGCACCCGCCGCAACGGCAGCCGGCGCGATCTCCGGCACGAGCCAGGCGCGGCTGACCGCGTGACTCGGATCAACGAGAACCGGCAGATGCGTCAGCTTCCGCAGAATCGGAATCGCGGAGAGATCAAGCATATTCCGCGAGCCTGGTTCGATGCTGCGGATGCCGCCCTCGCAGAGAATGACATTATGATTGCCGCCCGCCATGATATACTCTGCCGACATCAGCCATTCCTCATAGCTTGCGCAGTGTCCGCGCATGAGCATGACCGGCTTCTCCTGCGTACCGAGCACCTTCAGCAGAGCAAAGTTCTGCATATTGCGCGCACCGACCTGAATGAGATCGACGTCTGCAAAAAGCGGGAGCTGTGCAGAATCCGCGATTTCGGCTGCAATCGGCAGACCGGTTTCCTCGCGGGCAGTTTTCAGCAGGGCGATGCCCTCCTCGCCCATGCCCTGAAAGGAATAGGGGGAGGTGCGCGGCTTAAAGGCACCGCCGCGCAGAACAGATGCACCGCTCGCTTTCACAGCTTTTGCGATGCTGACAATCTGCTCCTCGCTCTCGACGGAGCAGGGACCCGCTATAAGGGTCAGGCTGCCGCCGCCGATCTGCGTTCCGCGGACGTCAATGACGGTCGGCTCCGGGTGGAATTTCCGGTTTGCGTGTTTATAGGGCTCCTGTACGCGCTTGACGTCCTCGACAATTTCAAGCGCGGAGATCAGATCCGCGTCAATGGCAGCGGTATCGCCGACCAGTCCGAGAATGGTGCGCGAAGTGCCGACGCTCTCGTGAACGTCGATCTGCTTTTCCTTCAGCCATGCGATCAGGCTGTCGAGCTGTGCCTGATTCGGATTTTGCTTCAATACAACGATCATGTTCAGGTATCCTTTCGGTATTTTGATGAAAATCACGGTTTCACTTGACGAAACCGATAAAATGCGCTAGAATAGAAGAGATTGCCGGTCACCGGCGAAATACGATTTATCAGATTGGACGGATTGATTTATGGCATCTCACACGAAAAAGCAAGAAGGCGCAGGGTTCGGTTCAAAGCTGGGCTTTGTGCTTGCTGCGGCAGGCTCCGCAGTCGGTCTGGGAAACATCTGGCGTTTCCCGTATCTCGCCGCGAAATACGGCGGCGGTATCTTCCTGCTGATCTACATTATCCTCGCAGTCACCTTCGGCTTTGCGCTGATGCTGACTGAAATTGCAATCGGCAGACGCACGGGCAAGAGCGTCATCGGCGCCTACAAGTCGATTGACAAGCGGTTTTCGTTTCTGGGCTGGCTTGCGGCATTCGTGCCGCTGATTATCACGCCGTATTACTGCGTCATCGGCGGCTGGGTACTGAAGTATCTGTTCACGTTTCTGATCGGAAAGGGAGAGACTGCCGCCGGTGACGGTTCGTTCTTCTCCGGATTTATCGGAACAGTCGGGCAGCCGACCGTGTTCTTCCTGATCTTCCTGCTCGCAACGGCTGTTGTCGTCATGCTTGGCGTTGAAAAGGGCATCGAGCGCATCAGCAAATTCATGATGCCGGTGCTTGTTCTGCTGACGGTCGGCATTGCGGTCTATACGCTCACGCTGGACGGCGCGGGTGAGGGACTGAAATACTACCTGCTCCCGAATTTTGACGGCTTTACCTTCACAAAATGCCTGAAGACGGTTGCCGCGGCAATGGGACAGCTTTTCTACTCCATGTCGATTGCAATGGGCATTATGGTGACATACGGCTCCTACATGCGCAAGCAGGATTCGCTGGAGCAGTCTGTGCGGCAGATCGAAATTTTTGATACCGGCATTGCGGTTCTCGCGGGTCTGATCATCGTTCCGGCGGTGTTTGTGTTCTCCGGCGGCGATGCCGGCGCCCTGAACAAGGGTCCGGGGCTCATGTTTATCACGCTGCCGAATGTCTTTCAGTCGATGGCAGGCGGACAGGCGATCGGCGCGGCGTTTTTCTTGCTGGTTGCGCTTGCGGCGATGACCTCGTCGATCTCGCTCATGGAGACTGTTGTTTCGATCATCATGGAAAAATTCCGCATGAAGCGGATTCCCGCCTGCCTGATTACGGTAGCCGCCTGCATTGCGCTGGGCATGCTGTCCGTACTTGGTTACAGCGCATGGGACACGGTCACAGTCTTCGGGATGCAGTTCCTTGACCTGTTTGATTTCGTGAGCAACAATCTGATGATGCCGGTTGTGGCATTGCTGACCTGCACGCTGATCGGCTGGATTGCGAAGCCGAAGTATGTGGAGGACGAGGTGCTGGTGAGCGAAAAGAAGTTCAGCGGGCGGCTGCTGCTGTCCGTGATGCTGCGCTATGTCTGCCCGGTGTGCATGGTCATCATCCTCCTGACCCCGTTCATCACCGACATCTAAGCGCGGGCTCCGCGCCGACGCGCATAATAATAAAGCGCTTACAGCCGGCAGACTGTAAGCGCTTTTGCATGTTCTCAGATTTACCGCAGATCCTGCGGCGCTGCAATGCACAAGTGTTTTCAGCCGTACCGAATCAGACCTTATCCGAATAATAGATAAAGCCGTAAAATCGGTATGCAGCAGCAAAAAACTTGCGGTTCATAGCAGGAATGCCCTCTTTCTCTCAGGTTGCTATCATTATAGCACAAACAGCATGGAAAAGCAATAGGCAAAATGCACAAAGTTTTACCGCGTTAAAGCGATGCGGTACGAAAGCATATCAGGGCAGAACCGCCGGATCGACCGGAAATGAGAAGAAGGTCTCCGGAAACGGCTCATCATTCAGCGTAAAATGCCACCACTCAGTCGAAATCCCGTGAAATCCGTGAGAAGTCATAGCATCGTGCAGCAGACGGCGGTTCGCGTACTGTTCCTGCGACACGCCGCGGAAGTCCGGATGCGAGCGCTCTCCGAAATAATCGAAGGTTCCGCCCATGTCAACATCCTTGCCGGTCGAGATATCAAACAGTGTGAGATCGACGGTACTGCCGCGGCTGTGCGCCGAGCGGCGGGAAATATAGCCGCTTTCAAACAGCACAGACTTGTCCAGCTCCGGATAAAAGCACGCTTTCATGCGGATATCCGCGGTATCCTCCGCCCAGCGCACGAAGTGATCGACAGCGGTCTGCGGGCGGTAGGCATCGTAGATTTTAAGCCGATAACCCTTTTCTCCGAGTTCATCGCTGACCCCGCGCAGTGCGGCGGCAGCTTCTTTCGTCAGCAGTGCGCAGGGGGCATCGTAGCCGTCGATGCGGTCGCCGATAAAATTATAGGTTGTATAATACCGCATTTCGAGGATCACATCGGGGACAGCATCCGAAAGCAGCACAAAATCCGACGCATCCGGCTCCGGCACCGCAGGCGCAAAGCTCTGCGCAGTTGTTGCCGCGGTTGTCTCCGCCGCGGGTGCAGCGGACGTCGGGACTGTTTCTGCCGCACTGATCTCCGGCGCCGACACTTCGGCAGCGGATTCCGGTGCAGTCTGCGAACGCTTTGACAGCCGTCCTGCCGCAGCGCCTGCTGTCAGCGCGAGCAGGAAGCCGCACACGGCAAATGCCGTCCTCAGCCGTTTATTCCGCATGGTCACACCCCCTTTTTTCACATTATAGCACGCAGTTATGCGGCTGTCAAGCGGGAAAGGGGGGATTATTGATAGGGTGCTTTCCGATCCGTCAGCCCAAGGATATAGTCCGTGCTGGCACATAGTGTTTATTTACATTGATAAGACAAATCAGAATTTGCGGGCAGTGCAGACTGTGGCTTTCTCTGTTGAATCGGCATCAGGAATTCTTATTGTTTTTGTCATCTTCTCTTTATCCGGTGTCCTATCGTTTATTTTCGCTGGGCGCGGGGCGCGAATGCGAGAGGGACAACCCAAGAAAGAG
>CAMNAY010000115.1 GCA_946531975.1 uncultured Ruminococcus sp.
ACCAGAAGCGGCTGAAGGAATCCAATGCCGTGGATTTTGACGATATCATCGCCCTGACCGTGCGGCTGTTCCGCGAGAATCCGGATGTGCTGGAAAAATACCAGAACCGCTGCCGGTATCTGCTCGTGGACGAATATCAGGACACAAACCCCGCACAGTATGAGCTGATCCGGCTGCTCGCTCAGAAGCACAGAAACCTCTGCGTCGTCGGTGATGATGACCAGAGTATCTATAAATTCCGCGGTGCGACGATCGAGAATATCCTCTCCTTTGAGGAGCAGTTCCCGGACTGCAAGGTCATCCGGCTCGAACAGAATTACCGCTCGACCAAGCGGATCCTCAGTGCGGCAAATTCCGTCATCCGGAACAATGCCGGACGCAAGGAAAAGACGCTGTGGGCGGATGCGCCGGACGGCGAGAAGGTGTATTGGTACCGCGGACAGGATCAGAACGATGAAGCGCGGTTTGTTGCGGAGACGGTCGCGGAGGGTGTGCGGCAGGGAAAACGGTATTCCGATTACGCGGTACTGTACCGTACCCACGCGCTCTCGAATTCGCTGGAACGGGCGCTGGCACATGCCAATATCCCATACCGCATCTACGGCGGTCTGCGGTTCTTCGACCGCAAGGAGATCAAGGATGTCATCGCCTATCTGTGCGTCATCAATAATCCTTACGATATGCTGCGGTTTACGCGGATTATCAATGAACCCAAGCGAGGCATCGGAACGCAGACACTCGCTGATCTGACCGCGATCGTGACTGACCTGAATCTCTCGCCGGTTGAAGTGCTGCGCACAGCGGATACCTACCCGCGGCTGTCCCGCAGAAGCGCGGCGCTGCTTTCTGTCGGAGAGATGTTTGCGGAGCTGATCGACGCTGCGTCGGAGTTGCCGCTGGATGCACTCTACGATAAGGTGCTGGAGGACACAGGCTATCTGGACATGCTCCGTGCCGAGGGTGCCGAGGCAGAGAGCCGGATCGAAAACATCAAGGAACTCAAGACCAGCATTCTCAGTTACATCAATACAGCGGAAAATGAGGGCGAGGAGCCGTCACTGAACGGTTTTCTTGAGGAGATCTCTCTGTATACCGATCAGGACCGCGCCGATGAATCGACCGATGCGATGACCCTGATGACCGTCCATGCGGCAAAGGGTCTGGAATATAACAATGTATTTCTGGTCGGTCTGGAGGAAGGAATCTTCCCCGGCAGGCGCAGTATGGACAGCGATGAGGAGATCGAGGAGGAACGCCGGCTGGCGTATGTCGCGATTACCCGCGCAAGGGAGCGGCTCTATATCACAACCGCAGCCTACCGCATGCTCTACGGACAAACATCATCGAACGGCGCATCCAGATTCCTGAAGGAAATGGATCCGTCGGTACTGGAAAAACACGACAGTCAAGGCTCCGGCGGCACCGTCTCCGGAATCTCCGCACAGCGGCGTCCGGCTTCGGACGGCGGCGGAATCCCGCGGCGGGATCCGGTTCAGACACAGGTCTTTGCACCGGGTGACCGCGTCAGAAGTGCGGTTCACGGCGAAGGCACCGTGCTGAGCGTCAGCCCGATGGGTGCGGATTTTCTCATGGAAATCGCATTCGATCAGGTCGGAACCAAAAAAATCATGGCAAAATATGCCCGAATCCGAAAGGTAACATCATGAACATTAATGTCAGAAGCAAAGCCGCTTCAGGCGGCAGAAAGGCTGCTGCGCCCACATCCTTCAAAGATGCGTTCGCGCAGGCGCGTGCTGTCATCAGCACACCGAACGGAAAGCGTGTGCTGTTTCTTGTGCAGTTTGTGCTCTCGCTGCTCACGCTGCTGTATTTCAAAGGCGTTGTCAAAATGGCATATAACAGCATGTTCTACCGTCTGGATATTCCGGAGGACGGCAAAGGAATGTACTGTTTTCTGGTATCCTGCGTCTGTCTGCTGTTCGGCGCACTCATGCTGTTTACCCGCCGCCAGATCGTGACGCGGGTTGTCATAATGATCTCAATGCCGTTTTACCTGCCGATTATTCTGTTCAATTACCGGCATCTGGTTCTGCTGATTCCGCTCGGCATTATGGTCGCGGTGACCTATATCGCCAGCGGAACCTCGGAAGCCCCGAAAACCATTCTCGGCGCACTGTTCCTGATGTCATACATTCTCGGCGCATTCGTGTTCCTGACGGTTCAGAGCATCATGAAGCCTGCGATTGAGGAAACTGTGATTCAGCGCGGTGTGACGCCGGGCGGCTCCTACCGCTATTCCGTCGTGCAGGTGCTCGATCAGGCGGACGGCAACACCTATGTCGCCGTTGAGCCGAATACCAAGGATATCGCCTACGGTCACTCCAAATGGTACGCAAAGGGTTTTAAGAAGACCGTTTATCTGGAGCGCCCGCTCGACTACTTCCAGGTGGAGTGGACGACCAAAACCCGTTCGGAAATTACAAGAGAACTGATTACCAATAATCCCAGCACGACCTTTACGCTCGATGCCGATCAGATGCGGCTGCTGGGTCTGGACAAGGGCTACACCGGTGAATTTGAGATCGGAAAGCTTTCCCGTTCGCAGCGCCATAAGCTTGGCTACGGCGATAACACCGACCCGATCGACTCCCGCCTCAGACGCCTGTTCGGCGTGACACTGAAGGATCCGGATTTCACGGTGACGCTTGACTTTGACAAGATGGTCGAGATCGGTGTGGCTCCGACCTACGATCAGCGCCTCTCCCGCATGACCGATGAGGAGCTGGCACTGCTGGGTGTGCCGGAGGAAAATGAAATCATGCTCGTCAACGGCAAGGTCGTGTTCCGTCAGTATGTCGCTGTGCTGGAGCGCACCTTCAGCAACGGAAAACGCGATCTGGCGGCTTTCCTTGAACCGAATGTTCTGCCGGAGGTCAACGAGGAGGGGCTGGATATCGAAAAGATCCGTGCGGACCGTGAAGCGGCAAAGGCTGCGCGCGAAGCGGCGACCGGTACTTCCGCGACAACGACATCGACGGATGAGACCACAGAAACAACGGTCGATACCACGGTTGCTGTCAGCAATGTGAACTGACCGCAGCGAAGCGCCCGCGTGAACCGGTAAAAAGCATGGGAAACCGTGCTGAAAAATATATAAAACCGGACAATGATCCGGCAAGGAGGTTACCTGTTATGAGCGAATTTTTCCCTGAGATCGGCAAGATCCCCTATGAGGGCAAGGACTCGAAAAACGCGCTGGCATTCAAGTACTACAATCCCGATGAGATCATCGACGGCAAGCCGATGCGTGAGCATCTGAAGTTTGCCCTGAGCTGGTGGCATACCATGGGCGGCGACGGCACGGATATGTTCGGCGTCGGAACTGCGGATAAGACATGGGGTCAGACCGCGCCGGAGGCAAGAGCCAAGGCGAAGGTCGATGCCGCGTTTGAGATCATGGACAAGCTCTCCATCGACTATTTCTGCTTCCACGACCGCGATCTGTCGCCGGAATACGGCAGCCTCGCAGAGACCAATGCAAAGCTCGACGAAATCGTAGACTATATCGCGGAAAAGATGAAGGCGGACCCCTCCAAGAAGCTGCTCTGGGGCACCGCAAAGGCATTCGATCATCCGCGCTATATGCACGGCGCAGGCACATCGCCTTCTGCAGATGTGTTTGCATATGCTGCTGCACAGATCAAGAAGGCAATCGACGCAACGATCAAACTCGGCGGCAAGGGCTATGTGTTCTGGGGCGGCAGAGAGGGCTATGAGACCCTGCTCAACACCAACTACGGGCTGGAGCAGGACAACATGGCGCGTCTGCTGAAACTCGCGGTCAAATACGCACGCTCCAAGGGCTATGACGGCGATTTCTATATCGAACCCAAGCCGAAGGAGCCGACCAAGCATCAGTATGATTTCGATGCGGCGACCGTGCTCGGCTTCCTGAAGAAATACGATCTCGAAAAGGATTTCTTCCTCAATATCGAGGCAAACCACGCAACGCTCGCACAGCACACCTTCCAGCATGAGCTGCGTGTCGCAAGAGAGAACGGCAAGTTCGGTTCGATCGACGCGAACCAGGGCGACCCGCTGCTCGGATGGGATACCGACCAGTTCCCGACCAATATCTACGATGCGACGCTCTGCATGTATGAGGTCATCAAGGCGGGCGGCTTCACCAACGGCGGTCTGAACTTCGATGCCAAGGCACGCCGCGGCAGCTTCACCCCTGAGGACATTTTCCTCAGCTATATCGCCGGTATGGACACCTTTGCACTCGGCTTCAAGGCGGCAAGAGCGCTGATCGCAGACGGCAGACTCGACAAGTTCGTCGAGGACCGCTATGCGAGCTGGACAACCGGCATCGGCAAGGATATCATCGACGGCAAGGTCGGCTTCGAGGAACTGGAAGCCTATGCGCTCGAAAAGGGCGAGGTCACCGATTCGCTTTCCAGCGGCAGACAGGAACTGCTTGAGGCAATCGTCAACAACGTGCTGTTTACGCTGTAATCAGATAAATTGCTGTATGCAGACGGGCTGCGGTTCGTCTGCATACAGATTCTGATAGAATCAGGGGGATTCCGATGAATTATTATTTGGGTGTCGATATCGGTACCAGCGGCACGAAAACCGTGCTGTTCGATGCAAAGGGTACCGTCATAGCCTCTGCAACAGAGGAATATCCGCTCTATCAGCCGCAGAACGGCTATGCAGAGCAGGATCCGCGAGACTGGGCAAATGCCGTGCTGCACACCATGGCAGCAGTCATCGCAAAAAGCAGTGTGCCGAAGGAGCAGGTCAGAGGCATCGGTCTGTCCGGACAGATGCACGGTCTTGTCATGCTCGACAAGGACAATCAGGTGATCCGTCCTTCGATTATCTGGTGCGATCAGCGCACCGCGAAGGAGTGCGGGGAGATCACCGAAAGGGTCGGTGCAGAGCGGCTCATTGAAATTACCGCGAACCCCGCACTGACCGGCTTTACCGCATCCAAAATCCTCTGGGTGCGCAATCATGAACCTGAAAATTACGCAAAATGCGAACACATATTACTGCCGAAGGACTACATCCGGTTCATTCTGACCGGTGAATACGCGACCGAGGTTTCCGATGCTTCGGGCATGCAGCTTCTGGATATCCCGAACCGCTGCTGGTCGGATGAGGTGCTGGAAAAGCTCGATATCGACAAGCGGTTGCTCGCGAAGGTCTACGAATCGCCGGAAATCACCGGCGCTCTGACCGAAAACGCCGCGAAGCAGACGGGTCTGCTTGCCGGAACACCGGTTGTCGGCGGCGCGGGCGACAATGCTGCGGCTGCAATCGGAACAGGCGTCGCATCAGACGGCAAGGCGTTTACCACGATCGGCACGAGCGGCGTGGTCTTTGCACACAGCTCGAAAATCTCGATCGACCCCAAGGGCAGAGTGCATACCTTCTGCTGCGCAGTCCCCGGCTGCTGGCATGTCATGGGCGTGACGCAGGGCGCGGGACTGTCTCTCAAATGGTTCCGCGACAACTTCTGCGATGCAGAAAAGCAGACCGCCAAGGGTATGGGCGTCGATGAATATTACCTCATGGACAAGGAGGCGGAGCAGTCGCCGATCGGCGCGAACCGCCTGCTCTATCTGCCCTATCTGATGGGCGAACGTACCCCGCATCTTGACGCGAATGCGCGCGGCGTGTTCTTCGGGCTGTCAGCGATGCATCAGAAGCGCGACCTGCTCAGAGCGGTCATGGAGGGTGTCACCTACTCACTCCGCGATTGCCTTGAGGTATTTCGCGAAATGCAGATCGACGTGGACAGCATGATGGCGTGCGGCGGCGGCGGTTCATCCCCGCTCTGGCGTCAGATGCTCGCGAACCTGTTTGACTGCCCGATTCAGACGACAAAGTCGAAGGAAGGTCCGGCACTCGGCGTCGCGATCCTCGCGATGGTCGGCACCGGTGAATACGCAAGCGTGCCGGAGGCATGTGCCGCAATCATCGGCACGGACAAGACCT
>CAMNAY010000116.1 GCA_946531975.1 uncultured Ruminococcus sp.
TGTCTTGATTTTTTGGGAGCGTTTATTGGGTGTATTTTCTGCCGTAAAATTCCGACTTATAATAGTAATAATTCCTGCATAAACCGCTGTATTGTCAACAAAAACACCATGGTCCTCTTCCCATGCATCAGAAATACTGCGGATCACCTTCTGTGTCAGTGTCATCCTTTATGCGCCCTTTTTTTGTACAGTGCTTGCAATTCCGGTATAAATATGGTACAATAAGCATAGCATAACCCCGAATTACACATCGCAAAGGAGAATGCATATGCTCAATCAGGTTGGAGAACAGTTCCACGGCTTTACGGTCACGCGCATCCGCGAGAGCGCAGAGCTGAACGGCAGACTGGTCGAAATGGTCTATGACAAAACCGGCACCGAACTCTGCTGGGTCGATAATAAACTCGAAAACAAGCTCTTTTCCGTCGCATTCAAAACACTGCCGGAGCAGAGCACCGGCGTGTTCCATATTCTGGAGCATTCCGTTCTCTGCGGCTCGAAAAAATATCCCGTGCGGGAACCGTTTGTCGAGCTGCTCAAAAGCTCCATGAATACGTTTCTCAACGCAATGACATTTCCGGATAAGACGATGTACCCCGTTTCCAGCCGGAATGCCCGCGATTTTCTCAATCTCACTGAGGTCTATCTCGACGCCGTCTTTGCCCCCGCAATCCTCAAAAATCCGAATATTTTCTATCAGGAGGGCTGGCACATCGAGACCGATGCGGACGGCAGCCGCAGCTACAAGGGCGTCGTGTTCAATGAGATGAAAGGCGCGATGAGCGGTCTGGACGGCATCGCGGAATACAAGATGCTCGAAATGCTGTTCCCCGATACCTGCTACGGCTTCAACAGCGGCGGCGATCCGGCTGTGATCCCGACGCTGACGTATGAGAAGTTCATCGAGACCTACCACCGCTTCTATCATCCTTCCAATGCCCGCATTTTCCTCGACGGCGATATTCCCGCAGAGGAGACCTTTGCACTGCTGGAGGAATATCTTTCACAGTTTGACCGCAGAGAGAATCTGCCGGTCATCGCTGAGCAGACGCCGGTCTCTGCCGAGGAGACCATTGAATATGAGCTTTCGCAGGACGAGGACATCGAGAACAAGGCTGCACTCATGACCGGAAAGATCATCGGCGACTGGAATGACCGCGTCAAGATCATGGCATGCTCCGTTCTGCTTGACGCAGTCATGGGCAGCAACGAGGCGCCGATGAAACGGGCGCTGCTGTCGGCGGGTCTGGCACAGGAGATCGACTATATGCTCGAAAACTCGATCGCGCAGTGCTACTTCCAGCTGACGGTGCGGAATGTGACAGACGGACGCGAAGCGGAAATTCTGCCGCTGCTCCGGAAAACCGCTGCGGAGCTGCTCGAAAACGGTCTGGACTATGCCGCGCTCGAAGCATCTGCAAACCGGTTTGAATTCCGGCTGCTCGAACCGGAGGAGCCGCAGGGACTCGACCGCTGCATCGCCTGCATGAACAGCTGGCTGCACGGCGGCGATCCGATGCAGTATATCGTCTATCGGGAAGACCTCGCCGCAATGCGGGAGATGCTGAAAAACGGCACCTTTGAGAAGCTGCTGCGCGAGCTGTTCCTTGATGAGACCGGTCTGGCAGTGCTGCATGCCAAGCCTTCGTATACCCGCGGAGAAACGCTGCGGCAGGAGGAGAATGCGCGGCTGGAAGCCTTCTGCGCAGACTGGACCGAAGCGGATGAGAAGAAGAATGCCGAGCTGAACGAGAAGCTGCAGCTCTGGCAGCAGACACCGGATACGCCGGAGCAGCTTGCAACCCTGCCGGTTCTCGATGTCTCTGAGGTCAGCGATCAGCCGACATGGCCGGAGACCGTTGTTCATGAGACAGACGGCGTCACAGTGCTGTATCATCCGCTGCCCTGCATGGGAATTACGCATGTCGGGCTCTATTTCCGGCTGACGGATTATACGCTGGAAGATCTGCCGTTGCTTTCGCTGATTGCCATGCTGTTCGGCAAGCTGCCGACTGCGCATTATTCCGCGCTGGAATTGCAGCAGGAGCTGAAAAACAAGGTCGGACGGCTCGAATTCTCCGTCGAGGTGTATGCGGAGAAGAATCAGACTGAGACCTGCATCCCGATGCTGACGGTGCGGTGCAGCTTTCTGGAGGGACGCCTTACCGATGCCGCAGAGCTGATTGCCGAGGCGCTGCTGACCACCGACTTTACGCAGAAGGATAAGATCCGCGAAATCCTTGTGCAGAATGATGAACGGCTCAAGCAGTTCGGCGTTATGGCGGGTCATGCGCTCGGCATCAACGCGGCGATGTCGCATTATGCGGCTTCCTATGCGGCACGGGATGCGCTGGGCGGCTATACGGCGATCCGCCGGACACATGAGCTGGTGAAGAACTATGACGAAGCATTTGACGGCTTCGCGGCACTGGCAGAGCGGGTGCAGAAGGAGACCGGCTGCAAGGCACGCCTGACTGCCGGTGTGACGGCTGCAAATGACACGGAAATCGGCGCGATTCTGTCGAAATTCCCGCAGGGAAGTGCTGTGCCGGAAAATGTACACTATGAGATGCATCTGCCGGAGCGCATGGGCTGCCGGATTCCGGCACAGATCGGCTATGCCGTGCAAGGCTGGCAGGCTTCCGGCGACGCGCTGAAGTTCGATGCAGGATACCGTGTCGCGGCAAAGATTCTCTCGCTGAGCTATCTCTGGAATGTGGTGCGCGTGCAGGGCGGCGCATACGGAACGGGCATTTCGATCCGGCGCGACAACAGCATATTCACTTACTCCTACCGCGACCCCTCACCGGCAGCTTCACTGGACGTCAATCGCGGACTGTCTGCGTTCATCCGAACCTTCTGTGAGAGCGGCGAACCGCTGGACGGCTATATCATCTCCACGGTGAACGACGAGGATCCGCTGCGCTCGCCGCGTGATGACGGCTTTGCGGCAGATGCGAGCTGGTTTACCAAGCGCAAAAAGGAGGAGCTTGCAGCCGAACGGAAGCAGATGCTTTCTGTGACACGCGAGACACTGCTGCGTTCGTGCGCAGTCTGGGATGCGTTCGCAGCGCAGGGCAGTGTATGCGTCTGCGCGGCGGAGAATCAGCTCGGTGACTGCGGCGATCTGGAAATCTGCGAGCTGTAATACCGGCGAGCCGCGCAGTACACTTTTCCGCGATTCATGGTATAATGGATGCAAACATCGCAGAAAGGAGCGGCTGCCCGTGAAACGAAAACCGAAAAAACGGATGCAGGCACTGCTGCTCTGCCTGCTGCCGGCTGCGGCATACGGACTGCTGCTGCTGGCAAAGACGCTGTACGCCCGCTTTGCACAGCCGCATCTGCCGCCCTGCCTGCTCCGCACAGCAACGGGAATCCAATGTCCCGGCTGCGGCATGACGCACAGCGTCTACGCCCTGACAGAGCTGGACTTTGCAGGTGCACTGCGTGCAAATGCCGCGATCCCGTTTCTTGTCCTGCTCGCCGCAGTATATTATGCAGAACTGTGGCTGAAGTTTGCAGGGCATCCGCGCCGGCTGATCCCGCGGAAAACCTGTTTTCTGTACGGCTGCCTCAGCATCTGGCTTCTGTACTGCATTCTCCGTAATCTCATTTGAATCCCGGCATTCCCGCTGCTGCTCTGTCTGTTGTGCAGTTTGCGCAAATCAGCATTCTGTGATTTGTGCATTCATACAGAGTACATCGGGAATGCTTTTCTTTTTCATATTTTTCTGTTATGATATGTTTAGATAAATATACATTCGCGATACACGCGAAACAGAAATCAGCAAAACAGGGAAAAAGAAATCGGGGAGGTGTATGCATGGAGGAGCGAAAGCTCGAATGGGAGTCCGAAGAAGCGAAGAAGGAGCGGGCAATCCGCGAGGCAAACCGGGAAATGGACGCACGCGCCGGATTGTTCAACCGCAACTGGGAGGAGAATCCTGACGTTCACCACAGCAGCGCCGCAGAATCCGCCCCGCCGGAACCGGAAAAACAAGAATCATCCCAGCCCGCGGCACCTGTGCCGAAGGCGCCCGCAGCAGCACCGTTCCCCAAAAACCAGACACCGCGCAGGAAGGCGTCCGTACTGGACGAACACCGGCAGCGCCGGGCAGCCCGTCAGCGGGCGAACCGCATCCGCCGGCAGCAGCGCCCCCGCAGAAGAAAGCACGGCAGCCGCAGTCATCTGCATCAGCAGATCTCCGCAATGCGCCGGATCCGGATCTATTTGCTGATTACAGCCGCCGTTCTGCTCCTTGCAGGCATCGGTCTTGTAATCCTGATTCCGGATGACAGCCCGCAGACCGCAGCCTGCCTTGCCGCCTGCACTCCCCTTTTCTGCCGGAACCGTTAATTGCAAACGAAAGGAGATCGAATCAGCCATGCCGCAAACAGAACAAAACCAGATGTTGCAGAACAATGACGCAGCACGCAAGCGCAAAAAGAAAAAGAAAAAAGCATCCCGCCTCAAACATGTGCTGAGCATCATCGGCATGTGTGCAGGATTGTTTGTGACAGTCTGCCTGCTGACGCTTGCCGCGACCTCACTGACGGAAAAAAAGAAGTCCGGCGGAAATGCCGAACCGGAGGAGCTTGAAATTCTGGAATCGAAGGAGATCACAAAAACCACGGTCTCAACAACGACGACAGCCTTGACCGAGACGGTCACGACCGATTTCAGCACAGATCTGACCACCGACACCACGGAGGAAACGACCGAGACGACAACGGTCTCCACGCGTTACATTCCCGGTGAGGATGAATACCCGTATTTCACACGAAAATACACCTATCCGCACGAAGCCGACCTGACCGCGCCGGGCACAACGACAACAACGGCGCGCCAGACGGACAGCCGCACCGATCCGGAGAATCTGCTGTATGTCAGCTACGGCGCAGCCCTGCGGCAGTTTCTGCTGAATGCAGGCGAAGCGGACACCGAGCCGATGTACGCGCTGACAGATCTGAACGGTGACGGCAAACCGGAGCTGATTATATCCGGCGGCACAGCAGCGGAAGCGCATCATGCGGTATACGGTTTTGCAAACGAAAAGCTGATCGAAATGCAGAGTACGACCGGCAGTGCGTTCGGGCATTTGTATCTGCCGCCTGAGAACGAGCAGCCGATTCTGATTGAGATTTGCGAATCGGAGAGCGGCACAGAGACTTATTACTATGAATTTGACGGTGAAAAGCTGGTGCTTCTGCATTTCTTCAGCGACCGAAACGGCAGCTATCAGGCAGACGGTGCAGCGGTCTCAGCGGAGGAATACACCGCCGCGCTGTATCTGACGGCGCAGCGGACAGCGGGCAGAGAGATTGCACTGCCGACGGATGCAGAGCAGCTGACCGAAGTCGGCGGGCATCACTTCTAAGCGCGCGGAGCCGGGCACGGCCCGGCTCCTTTTGTCAATCAGCACAGTCATTTATCATCTATCGTTTCCAGATTCTTCTCAGCAGCACGGCGAGCGCACCGAGCATCATGACGGCAATCAGCGCACACCACACAGCGAAACCGATATTTCTGTCCCGAATTCCGCCGATCATCAGAATGAGCATAATCACGCTGAGCGGAACGCAGAGCAGGCAGACCGTGACCGTCCGGATGATTTTCGGAACACGCGGGCTTTCGGCAGCCTCTCCGAGAATCCCGCCGAGCAGTTCCATGACCAGTTCCACAAGAAAATCCATATTGCACCTTACTGCTTTCCAAAGTCTTCGACGTCAATGTCCGGCGGTGCATCAATCTCCTCGCCGACATATTTCCCGTTTTTTCTCCGCTGCTTGACACACTCCGTCAGCAGATACTCGATCTGCCCGTTGACAGAGCGGAAATCGGCTTCAGCCCATGCGGCAATGGCATTGTAGAGCTGTTCCGAGAGGCGCAGCGGAACCTGTTTTTTTGCCGCCATCAGTACAGGCTGCCGGAGTTGACTACCGGCTGCGC
>CAMNAY010000117.1 GCA_946531975.1 uncultured Ruminococcus sp.
CACAGCAGCAGAATCGCAGCGACGATCAGAACCGGCACCAGAATGCGCTTTTTCATCTTCCGTTTCTTTTCCATTTTTTCAATCCCCTGTGTATTTCTGCTGCCTGTATTATTTTTCCCTTTTTTCGATGCTCGTCAGCCGCAGAATCAGCACCTCAATCTCGGTGCCGTCATGCTGCATCTTTTGTTTTTCGAGCTTTCCCTCGACGGTGACAGTATCGTAATCCTCCAGCCCGTCATAGCTGACCTTGGAGCCGTCCATTTCGATGCCGACGCCGTGACCGCCTGAATTCTCCGCATAGATCGAATAGAATTTCTCGCCCGAATCATGATCGGTCGAGGGATAAAACTGTCCGACCATATGATAGGTCTTGTTCAGATAGCTCTCCGGTTCATTGTACATTGCCGAGATCGTGTCATAGGTGACGGAGGATTTAATGTACTGGATCTCCTGCTCGGAGGATGCGTCACCGCAGGCTGTCAGCAGCAGCCCCGCTGCCGCGATTGCAATCAGATTCTGTTTCATGTTCTCCTCATTCCCTGCTGACCGGCTGTTCGATCGGCAGAATGTGATATACGTTCAAAAGCTGCTGCTTCAGCAGCGTGAGATCGGCAGCATTCAGTCTGCCGTTTTCGTCCATGTCCGCATTGCGCCATGCGGGCAGCATGTCGGTGTCTGCGCAGAGATACCGCGACAGCATGACCGCATCGCTGATGTTGACGCTGCCGTCCTGATTGACGTCGCCAAGGATCTTCACAGGCACGGCACTGCGGTTCCGGTAGACGGTTTCATACATCTTCTGTGCCCAGAGCTTCCGCATTTCGTTATAGCCTTCCGAATTCGGATGCACGCCGTCCGCGCTCAGCCCTTCCGGATACTGTTCATAAAACGCATAGAAGTCCGGACCCTTGATGACAGTCGGGAATTCCTCATAAATGCGGTCGATCTGCGCATTGTAATCCGCGATATTCGCCGTGATGCCCGGCTCTGTCGAAAACGGAATCTTCGGCAGAACAGCCTGTTTTCCCGCTGCCTGCACCGCTTTGATCATGTACACGGTATTCTCATAATACTTCTCCGCGCCGGTCTGATTGCCCCAGCAGTCATTCGTACCGTATGCAATGCTGACATACTCTCCGGGGAAGCTGCTGAGCCAGCGGTCAATGTTGTTTTTTCCGTCGGTGCTGAAGATTCCGCCGATGCCGCCGTTCTCCTGTGCCGGATAATACGCGGGGTCAAGCTGATGCAGCAGGTCGGCAAAGTTGCCGTCGCCGGCAGAGAAGGTCACCATGCCGCCGGCAGTGATGCTGTCACCGAGAAAGAGCCAGCTGTCAACCAGCCCGTCCGAGCAGTCGTGGATATCGACATTCAGGTTGACGGAAGTGCCGCCGTTCTGTACGCCCAGCACTTCGAGCTTGACCCAGTTGTACCCGCTGAAATCCAGCACATTTTCGCCCGAGTGCGTGGTACAGCCGGTTACGGAAGCGACTTCCTTCCAGCCGTCCTCCGGACATGCTCCGCCCTTCGCAGCGTTGACATAGATCTTGTAATCCGAGAGAGAAGCGCCCGCCGCTTCCTTGCGCACAGTGTAATCATAATTGTTCCATGCGCCGGAATACCATGCGACATTGATCTTCTGCCGGTTTTCCTGCGGAAGATCGGACAGATCATATGCAAGCCAGCTTCCGACCGCACCGTTCCATGCATCATAGTACACATCATTGCAGGAAGCATATGCAGTATTCTGACTGTCGGAGTAGACCTTGTCGGTGCGGTTGCGGTTCAGCGGGAGGTATTCCTGACCCTCTGCGTGAACGGCTGCCGGTACGGGCATTGCTGCGGCACTCAGGCAGAGTGCGAGCAGACCTGCTGCTGTTTTTTTCATTCTGTTCATAATAAAACCCCTTTTCATGTTTTTCTTTCTGTTTGGTTATCTGTGCATTTTTACGAGCGGAATCCACCCGTCCTCAACCATCGTTTCACCGTTCAGGGAAAACCCGTTCCGCTGATAGAATGCGATGCCGCGCCTGTTGTATTCGAGCGCCCAGAGCCATGATGCACCGAGCGTTTCCACAGCAAACCGCAGCAGCTTTGCGCCGATGCCCTGCCCCTGAAACTGCGGCTCGACATAGAGCTTGACAATCTCATCGCCCTGCACGCGGATCATGCCGCGAACCACACCGTCGTCGTATACATAGGTGCTGCGGAGCGCTTCACTGCCGCTCCGGTACTCTGCGGCGGTGTCGAGGACGTTCAGCTCACCGAAATAAAACGGGTCATTCTGAAAGAACGGGTAGAAATTCACACGGTAGTTGGTCACGATCATCTCTGCGATGCGCGAGGCATCGGATGCTGCTGCCGGTCGGATCTGCTGCATTTCAGACTCCTTTCTGAACGGAAGAACACATGCATCTCACACCGCAGAGAGAAACCGCAGAAAGCCTGCCTGTCCCTCCGGATTCCGCGCAAAGACGCCGCACTGCTCCAGCACCTGCATGAACACCCTGCCGGTCTCATCCCGCAGCACCGCCGCCCAGTCCGCACCGGACGGGTAATTGCCGATGAACCCGCGCACCCATTCCGCGTGCTTGACGACTGCGTCACCGTCTGTTTCCGGCATGCCGTTCAGGATCCAGAGCCGCACTGCCTCCAGCTCAGTTTTGAGCCGCGCCGGCAGGATTGCCCGCCCCATGACCTCGATCAGACCGATATTCTCTTTTTTGATGTGGTGCAGCTCCGCGTGCGGGTGGTACAGTCCCAGCGGATGCGCCTCCGTGGTGTGATTATCGCGCAGAACAAGGTCGAGTTCATAGGCGCCGTCCCGATACCGTGCGATCGGCGTGATCGTGTGATGCGGTGTTTCTCCCGTAAATGCGATGACTTCCTGTTCCGGATCGCTGTATTCCCGCCATGCCGCAAGCACGCGGTCGGCAAGATCAGTCAGCCGCTCCGGTTCGGCACTGCGGATGCGCAGCACCGACATCGGCCACTTTACAATGCCGCATTCCACATCTGCAAAGCCATTGATCTGCACCGGCGTTTCGACCGGTGCCTGTGCCATCGGGAACGCTGCCCGCCCGCCCTGAAAATGTGCATGGCTGAGAATGGACCCGCCGACGACCGGCAGATCGGCATTTGAGCCGATGAAATAATGCGGGAACTGTGCGGTAAATTCGAGAAGCTGCGTGAAGCACGCGCGGTCAATTTTCATCGGCGTATGCTGTTCATCCAGCACGATACAATGCTCATTGTAATACGCATACGGCGAATACTGAAAATACCAGCGTCTGCCCGTCAGCGTCAGCGGAATGAGCCGCAGATTCTGCCGTGCGGGGTGATCGGGCCGCCCTGCATAGCCTTCATTCTCGCGGCAGAGCTGACAGCTCGGATAGGAGACCGACCGCACAGCGCCTGCTGCCGCAATGTCCTTCGGATCCTTTTCCGGCTTGGAAAGATTGATTGTGATGTCGAGCGCGCCGTAATCAGTCGGAGTCTGCCAGCAGACATTCTTTGCGATGCGTTCCTGCTGAATGTATCCGTTTGCGGTACAGAGCCGGTAAAACCGGTCGGTCGCCGTCTGCGGAGAAACCGCATAATCTGCGGAAAAACTGCGGATCACCTGCGAAGGGAGCGGCGTGAGCAGACCCATGAGCTTCGCGGCAAACAGGTCACGCTGTGTCACGGTATCGTCAAACAGACCGCGCCGCAGCGCAATCGCGGTATAGGCATCGAGCAGTGCGCCGAAGGACGCATCCTCCGGCAGCGTGACCGCAGGCAGCTCGTCCGGCGCATCGGCACGGTACAGCGCAAGAATCAGATTCTCATAATAACAGAAATCCGGTTCTGCGATCAGGTCATGAGCGGCTGCATATCGCAGCAGCGGCATTGCAAACATCGGTATCATCCCTCTTTTTTTGTTTCTCTGTTATAAAATCGCCGTCAGAACGGCATTGGAGACCAGCCAGCCCTGCGGTGTCATAGTCAGTCTTCCGTCTGTCAAAGTCAGATAGTCCGGCATCAGCGGCTTTGCGCGGCGGAGCAGGCGGTCCCGTTCCGCATCGGGCAGGGAATCGGTACGAATCCCCTCCCGCAGCCGCAGTCCGAGCATCACGCGCTCGGTAAAGCTCTCCGCCTCCGGCTCGGTCACATCCTCTGTCTGCCGCGCATCCGCACAGAATTTCACCAGATCACGCGGCACGGCAAACCGCTTCCCGTCATGGCAGGAATGCGCTGCCGGCCCGATGCCGTAATACGGATGCAGCCGCCAGTATTTGCAGTTGTGGCGGCTTTCATAGCCCTCCTGCGCGAAATTCGAGATCTCATAATGGGTATATCCCGCGGCGGTCAGTGTCCGGTGCATTTGCAGATACCGGTCTGCCTGTGCATCGTCATCACAGAGCGCAGGCGGATTCTCCGCAAAGGGCGTATGCTCTTCAATTTTCAGCAGATACGCGGAAATATGCGGGATATGCAGTGCAGTCAGCGCGTTCAGATCGTCTGCAAGGCAGTCCGCGCTCTGAATCTTCAGCCCGAACATCAGGTCGGCGGAAAGATTCGCAAAGCCCGCGTCCTGCGCCCGCTTCACCGCTGCTTTTGCCTGCTCCGGCGTATGCCGCCGACCGAGAATCCGCAGCACATCATGCTGCACCGACTGAATTCCCAGCGACAGCCGGTTGATGCCGGCGGCTTTCCACGCAGCAAGTGCGGCATCGGTCACGGTCAGCGGATTTGCTTCCAGTGTGATCTCCGCGTCATCGGCAAGCAGCACGGTCTCCCGCGCCGTTTCTGTCATGCGCAGAAGCTGCTCCCCGGAGAGCAGCGAGGGCGTCCCGCCGCCGAAATACAGCGTATCGGCATGCAGCCCTTCCGGCAGTGCCCGGAGATTCCGGCAGACAGCGTCCGTATAATCCTGCACGGTCTGCCGGTCATAGCGCTGCGAATAAAAATCACAGTAGGGGCATTTCACCGCGCAGAACGGCACATGCACATAGATTCCGGCGGGTGCGGTCATTTCCGCTTGATTGCCGGAACCAGATCCCCGACAAACATATTGAACAGCACGCGCATAATGACTGTCGAAGCAAACGGAATCACGCCTGTGAGGAACACATCACGGTACGTGCGGAAGGTGAAGTAGCAGTAGAGAATCGCCGCAAGTCCCATGAGGGAAAGCACGGTGTTCGCGATCAGTGACGCCTTGCCGTTGACACAGCGTCTTCCGCATTCCGGGCAGGGCTTGCCGTAGGAGGTCATTCCGCCGCAGCGCAGCTTCATCCACGGGGAAAAGGTTTCTTTGCCGCAGTGCGGGCACTTGTATTTCATCATCGGTACTCCTTCTTATTCATCAAATTTCAGCACTGCCATGAACGCATCGGACGGCACCTCGACCGTTCCGAGCTGACGCATGCGCTTCTTGCCCTCTTTCTGCTTTTCAAGCAGCTTCTTCTTACGGGTGATATCACCGCCGTAGCACTTTGCGAGGACGTCCTTGCGCAGTGCCTTGACCGTCTCTCTGGCGATGATCTTGCCGCCGATGGCCGCCTGAATCGGCACCTCAAAGAGCTGACGCGGGATGTTTTCCTTCAGCTTTTCCGCAATCCTGCGCGCTCTGGGGTACGCCTTGTCCTGATGCACGATGAACGACAGCGCATCGACGATATCGCCGTTGAGCATGAAGTCGAGCTTGACCAGCTTGCTGCTCTCGTAGCCCGCGAGCTCGTAGTCCAGCGATGCATAGCCCCTCGTGCGCGATTTCAGTGCATCAAAGAAATCATAGATGATCTCATTGAGCGGCAGGGTGTAGTGCATTTCCACGCGCACATCGTCGAGATACTGCATGTCCTTGAATACGCCGCGGCGCTCCTGACAGAGATCCATGATGCCGCCGACATACTCCTTCGGGGCGAGGATCGAAGCCTTGACGA